>QGVH01000035.1 GCA_003242735.1 bacterium
CCCCACGACGTTGCTCGCCACGATGAGCCATGTATCTCGGAGGAAGGAGCGGCGGACCCCGCCATCGGGCCGCGTGTCGCGCTGCTCCCTCGACATCCCTCGTTCGCCCTTCATCACCCCGTCCCGGACGACCCGTCGCTCTCGCCGGACCAGCCCCCGGACGCCCCCCGGCGTCGTGCTCGCCCCGGCGCCCGGTCCGTCCTCGCCTCGTGACTCCGTGGTTTCAAACCCGCCCCCCGACCGCGGGCGCGGGCTCGCTCGTCGCCTGGAGCCACCCGCCGGGCGTCTCGTTCACCGCCGCGGCCAGGACCTCCGCCATGCGCGCGGCCAGGTCCGGCCGCAGGTGCTCGCGCAACACGAACGCCCGCCCCGCCTCGCCCATCGCCCGCAGGCGCTCCGGGTCGGCGCGCAGCGCCCGGATGGCGCCGGCCAACGCATCCGGATCCTCCGGCGGGATCACGACGCCGCCGCCCGAACGGGTGACGAGCTCACCCGCCTGCCCGGGAACACTGCAGATCACCGGCACGCCCGCGCCCATGATCTCGAAGAGTTTGGACGGCAGGACCTTCCGGAACATCGGCAGGTTCCGCAGCGGGACGACGCAGACGTCCGAGGCGCGGTAGAGCCCCACCAGCGCGGCGCGCGGCTGCTGCCCCAGGAAGGTGACGTTGGGCAGGCCCATCGCGGCCGCGCGCCGCTCCAGCGCCTCGCGCTCTGCGCCGTCCCCCGCGAACAGGAAGTGCACGTCCGGCTCGCCACGCAGCGCGTCCGCCGCCTCGAGCAACGTCCCCAAGCCGTGCGCCATGCCGTGCGTACCGAGGTACGAGACCACGAACTTCCCCTCGAGCCCGTGCCTGGCCCGCACCGCCTCCCGGTCCTCCGCCGGTTGATCCAGGAACGACGGGTCGATCCCGTTGGGCACGTATGCAATGCGCTCATCGGGGACGCCGGCCTCGTGCAGGTGCGCACGGAACCCCTCCGAGACGATCACCACGCGCGCCGCGCTCCGGTACAGGTGGCGCTGGAGCGCCAGGAGCGGCCGCAGGAGCAGGCGGCTCCGCAGCGCCCCCAGCTCCACCGCGGACTCCGGCCAGATGTCCCTCAGCTCGAAGACGAACGGCACGCCGTGCATCCGGCTGAGCAGGTAGGCCGAGACCGCGGCGAAGAACTGGGGCGAGGTCCCCACCACCACATCGGGCCGGGGGCCGTAGATCCGGCCGAGCACGACGGACGAGCCGAAGAACGACAGGAAGCTCAACACCCGCCGACCGAACCCGCGGTTCGGCGCGGCGTAGAGCCACGTCCGGATGACCTCGATGCCCTCCACCTCCTCGCAGCGCAGCCACTTCCCGCGGTAGCCCGGGTGGATGACCCCGCTCGGGTGGTTCGGGAACCCCGTGATCACCGTCACCTGGTGGCCGCGCCGGACCCACTCCCGTGCGTGCTCGAACGTGCGAATCGCCGGAGCGTTGGACTCCGGCGGGAAGTACTGACACACCACCGTGATCTGCATCCTGACCCTTCGAGTCGCTCCTGGTCCTGCTCACGCGATCAAGGCAGCCGCGCCCGATCGCCACCCGCCACCGCCATCGCCACGCGGGGCGCTGGCGACAACGCAGGCACGGCTCCCTGATCGCCGATCCTGCCCAACGCGCGCACCAGGGCCGGCTGGAGCTGCGTCGCGATCAGCCGGACATCCGCCAGCGGATGCTCGTCCTGGACGCGCTGCCACAGGCAGAGCTGCCCCGCGTCCAGGCCGTCCGCGCCGCGGAACGGGAGACGCAGCTCCCACAGCTCGTCGGATGGCCGATCGGCGGCGGCCCAGGCCCAGCGGTAGCCGGCGTGCGCGCGCTGGACCGCGCGGGCGTCCGCCAGGACCCGCCCCAGGCGCTCGGGCAGCCACAGCTCCGCCCGCACGAACTCGCCGGCCGCCAGCGCATGCTCGAGCGCCGCCACCACCTCCGCGCCGGACCTCGCCCGACCGAGCGCATCCACGGCCTCGCGGATCCGCACGTTGCGCGCGATCACACGGCGCGGGTGCAGCCCGCGGTGCACGAGACGCCGCAGCTCGAGCAGCTCGGGGACGTCCAGACGCTGCACGCCGATCAGGACGACCAGGCCCAGCACCACGAACACCGCCGCCTGCATGTGGCCGCCCGGCCGGACCAGCAGCAGCGAGAGCAGCGCGAAGAGCGCCGACACCATGTAGACGAGCAGCGCGACCTTGCGCGGCGAGTGGCCGAGCTCGCGCAGCCGGTGGTGGATGTGCCTGCGGTCCGCTTTGAACAACGGCTCGGCACGCAGGAACCGCCGCACGACCGCGAGCAACGTGTCGAGGATCGGCACGCCGAACGAGATGACCGGGATCAACACCGCGAGCGCGGTCGGCGCCTTCTGCGACGTGATCACGCCCAGCGCGCCCAGCATGAAGCCCAGGAACAGGCTGCCGCTGTCGCCCAGGAAGATCGAGGCGGGCGGGAAATTGAAGAACAGGAACCCCAGCGCCGCGCCGGCCAGCGTGAGCGCGACCGTCGTGCCCCACGGGTCGCCGCCGAGCGCGAGCACGGCTGCCACCGCGAGCGCAGCGAAGATCGCCGAGCCGGCCGCCACGCCGTCGCTGCCGTCGATCAGGTTGAACGCATTGGTAATGCCGACGAGCCAGAAGACGGTCACGCCCAGACTGAGCCATTCCGGAAGCGGTCCGCCGAGCAGGCTCAGCGTGTCGATCCGGATGCCTGACACGTAGGCGGCCACGGCGACCAGCACCTGCCCGGCCAGCTTCACCCGCGCCGGCAACTGGCGCGCGTCATCCCACAGGCCGAGCAGGAACATGCCCGCGCCGCCCGCCATCAGCTTCAATACCAGGCCCGCGCCGCTCGCCTCGGGGTAGCCCGGCAGCCCGCCGGCCGCCCAGGCCACCGCGAGCACGAGCGCCACAGCCGCGTAGACCGCCACCCCGCCGGCGCGCGGCATCGGCCGGTCGTGCACGCGCCGCACGCCGTCGGGCATGTCCACCAGGCCGAGCCGCGGGGCCCAGCCGCGGACCTTGTACGTTAGCGCGAGCGACAGCAGGAACGCCGTGGCGAACGAGATCAGTGGTGTGGCCATGATACGTCGCCGGCTACCGTCGTCGGGTCGGCACGGTGTCCGCGCCCAGCGTGGCCGGACACCGGAACTATCACATCACCCACTGACACTCGAGACTCGTCCTCCGGCCGGCGCCCCCGCGGGACTGGAAGGTCTTGACGCGGCGGCCGACTTGCACAACGACGCGTTCCGTCCGCGCGGCGCGCGCGCGTCGGTCTACGTTGCTTCTTCCCCACGGTTTCCCCGGTCACTCGCGGTGTGTTGGCGGTCCCCGCCGGTGTTGAGGGGGCGGGTGCTGCGGGCCGGCGGGCTCCCATCGCGTGGGACGCCGCACCGCCAGTTTAGACGGTCCGGCGCGCGGCGGCAAGAGGCGCGAGGCGCCGTAACGATCGCCGGCTCCGCTTGCAGCACGCGGCCGAAGACGTAGTATTCCGCGTCACGATGAGTCACGACACCTGCGGCGTGGCCGGGCACATCCCGGACTGCACCGCCACCGAGCATCGCACGGCCCTCCACCCGCGCTCATCCTTGTTTTCCTCGCCGCGCGCCGGCCGCGCGCCACGCCCTGACGCGCTCCTCTTGCTGCTGGCGCTGGTGCCTAGTGCGGTGGCCGCGCAGCCGCAGCCCGGCACCACGCCCGTTGCACCAGCTCACTGGGCGTATGAGGCACTGGACCGCCTTGCCGATGCAGGGCTGCTGCACGGCGAGTGGGCAGTTGGCGCGCGGCCGGCCTCGGAGAACGCGCTGGCCGAAGCAATGCGCGCCGCCGCTGATGTGGCCCGGGCAGCCGGTTCGCGCCTCGCCCCCTTCGCCGCCGCAGCGGCGGAGCGGCTGGCCGAGGAGCTCCGCGCGCCGGCCAGCGCCGGCGGCTGCTCGCCGGCGGCGGGCGCCCGCAGTTACCGCGCAGGCCTCGGCGCGCTGCATGCCGAGGGCGGGTTCGACGAAGCGCGCGCGGTGCTCCTGCACGGCCGCGCGAGTATCGGCGTGGGCTGTCGGTTCGCATTGTTCTATGAAGGCGAGGCGCGGTCAGGGAGCAGCGGCATCGCGCTGCGCCACGAAGGGATCGGGCTGGCCGGGCGCGCGGCGGCGCTGCTGTTCTACGCGGGGCGTGAGCGCTTCCGGCTCGGCGCGGGGGCCGGCGGCAGCATCCTGCTGAGCGATGCGGTGCCGCTCGATGGTCTCGTGCTCGGCCTCGAGAGCCCGGTCCGGCTCCCGGGTTTCCTGAGCCGTGCAGGGCCGGTCCACGCCATGCTGGTGGCCAGCCGCATCGGCGGGGACACGCTCGGGCCGGAGGTCGGCTTCGTCGCCTTGCGGCTCACGGCGGCGCCGCACCCGCGGCTCCAGCTCGGCGTCAATCGCAGCATCCTCTTCCAGACGGAGCGGGACGGCCAGCGCCCCGGCCTGGACGACGTGCTCTTCATGGCGATCGGCAAGCACACGCGGTTCGACGACCAGCGCGCGTCGTTCGAGGCGCGGCTCCGCCTGGATGCCGCGGGCTGGCCCGTCGTCGCGTACCTGGAGTGGGGGCTGGAGGACAGCGCCGGCGCAGATGAGGACCCGGCGCTCCTGTTCGGCGTGTCGCTGCCCGTGATGCCGGGGCTGCCCGCTCTGGCGCTCCGCTACGAGTACACGGCCTTCGGCGAGGACACCCGGCTGATCTGCCCGTTCTGCGGCGGCGGCTACCCGCGGAGCTGGTACCGTCACGCCGGCCCGCCGCGCGTGGCCTACGCGGACGCCGCCGGCACGCCACTCGGCCACCCGCTCGGCGGCTACGGCCACGAGCACCGGGTGGAAGCGCGGGCATGGCCGGCCGACGCCCGCTGGAGACTGCGCGCGGCCTTCGCGGCGATCGAGCGCGAGCCGGGGAACCTCCTCTACGAGCGCAAGCCCGGCGCGGGCTGGAGCGCCGCGTTTGGCGCGGCGTACCGGCTCGGCGCGCGGGTCGAGCTCGAGGCCGCGGGCCAGGTCGAGCGGGGCCGCACGGGCTGGCGGGAGCACCGCGCGTCGGTGCGTCTCGCTGCGTTCTTCTGAAGCGCGCGGCGCGGCCTCACGCCGCGGGCGTCCCCGCCTACCCCATCACCTCCCTCAGCGCCTCCACCCCCGCCACCGGCGGCGCGCACGTCTCGCCCGTGCACACGTAGGCCCGCGGCGCCTCCCGCGTCACCATGGCCGCGAGGGCCGGCGGCAGCGCCTCCCGGCCCACCGCATCCGGCGCGAGTCGCCGAACCACCGTGCGCGGCCGCGGGGCTGCCAGCGCCGCGCGCAGGAGTGCGTCCGCGCGGGCATCGCCCGGCGCCCCCACGACCACCACCGTCGTGACCGGCAGCGTCGCCCAGGACACCGCCCACACGAACGTCGCGGCGGCCGCGCCCACGCGCTGCCCCGTCCCGCCGAACGCGTTCAGGACGCCCAGCGCGGCCTCCCGCCACCGCCCCTCGTGCGTCAGCGCCGCGAGCCGCAGCAACGCCAGCGCCGCCACTGCGTTGCCCGCCGGCGCAGGCGCGTCCACCACCGGCCGGTGCGGCTCCGCGAGCGCGCCGACGGCACCGGCCGCATCCCGCGCGCGATCGAGCAGCGCGCCGCCATCGTCCCGGAAGCGCGCGAGCATCACATCCAGAACCCGCCGCGCGCGTTCCAGCCACGCCGGCCGCTGCGTCAGCTCGAACGCATCGATGAACGCGCGGGCCGCGTACGCCTGGTCCTCGAGGTAACCCTCGCCGCTCCGCTCGCCCACCGCGTGCGCGACGCCCCGCCCCTCGTCGAACGCCTCCGCCCACACCCGATCCAGGGCGCGCAGCGCGGCCTCCTGCGCCCCCTCGACCCCCGCGTACCTTGCAGCGGCGAGATGGCCGGAGGCCACCAGCGAGACCCAGCCCGCGTACGGCGTCTCATCCACGAACGGTCGCGGCCGCCGGTCCCGCGCCGCCTTCAGCCGCCGCTCCACCTCGCCCAGCAGCGACTCCGTCTCGGCGATCGGCAGCTCCAGCCGCGCCGCGATCTCCGGCGCCTCCAGCGCACGATAGGGCACGTGACGCTCGCGGTCGCCGTGCATGGCGCTCTCCGGGTCGTCCAGCCCGTAGCGCAGCACCGCGGCACGCAGCAGCCGCTCGTCGCCACCCAGAGCCGCCCGCGCCTCGTCCATCGTCCACGTCCAGTACGAGCCGTCGTCGTCCGGCCCCACGTCGGCATCCTGGGACGCGGGGAAGCCGCCCCGCTCGAGCAGCGCGGGCGCGACCTCGCGGTAGTAGGCGACGACGCGCTCCGCGACCTCGCGGTACAGCGGCGACCCGTACACCGCAGCCGCCCGCGCGTACACCGCGAGCAGCGGGCCGTTGTCGTACGCCATCTTCTCGAAGTGCGGGATGCGCCAGCGCGCGTCCGTCGCGTAGCGGTGGAAGCCGCCGCCGAGCTGGTCGTGGATCCCGCCCCGCGCCATCGCGTCCAGCGTCTCGACCGCCATGCGCCGCACCCACGGCTCGCCGCCCTCCTGCGAGCGGTCCAGCAGCAGCTCCAGCGCGCCCGCGCTCGGGAACTTCGGCGCGCCGCCGAACCCGCCGTACCGAAAGTCGAACGACGAGGCGAGCTCCTCGACCGCCGCATCGATGAGGCGCGGCGAGACCGCGCCGGGCTCACTCTCCGCGCGGCCGTACGCCGCGAGCCGCGCCTTCACCGCGCGCGCGTTCTCCGCCGCGCGCTCCGGGTTCTCCCGCCATACGCGCGCGACCTCGCGCAGCACCCTGCGGAACGAGGGCCGGCCGTACCGGTCCTCCGGCGGGAAGTACGTCCCGCCGTAGAAGACCTCGCCGTCCGGCGTGAGGAACGCGGTCAGCGGCCACCCGCCCTGCCCCGTCAACGCCTGCACTGCGCGCTGGTAGCGCGCGTCCACGTCGGGCCGCTCGTCCCGATCCACCTTCACCGGCACGAACAGCTCGTTGATGAGCCGCGCGGTCTCCTCGTCCTCGTAGCTCTCGCGGTCCATCACGTGGCACCAGTGGCACCACACCGCGCCGATGTCGAGCAGGATGGGCCGCCCCTCGCGCCGCGCCCGCTCGAACGCCGCCTCGCCCCACGGCAGCCAATCCACCGGCTGCGTCGCGCCGTGCCGCAGGAACGGGCTCCGCTCGCCCGCCAGCGCGTTCCTCGCCTCTGTGCTCACCGCCTGCCCCTTTCCGTTGCGGGACGACGTCGCCGCGTCGCCACCTCCCACGCCCTCGCCCTCGCCCCGGCCCTCTCCCCTCACGCGACGGCTGATGGACAGAGATCCGCCACCACACACGCCCCGCAGCGCGGCTTCGGCGCCTTGCACACCGCGCGGCCGTGGTAGATGAACAGGTGGGCCAGGTCGGTCCAGTCCTCGCGCGGGACGAGCTCCATGAGGTCCGCCTCGATCTTGACCGGGTCCTTGTGCCGCGTCAGGCCCAACCGGTTCGAGAGCCGCGTCACGTGGGTGTCCACCACCACGCCCTCCGCCTTGCCGAACGCGTTGCCGAGCACCACGTTCGCCGTCTTGCGCCCCACGCCCGGCAGCTCCACCAGCGCGTCCATCGTGTCCGGCACCTGCCCCCCGTGCCGCTCGACGAGCGCGTTCGCCATGCCCAGCAGACTCTTCGCCTTGCTGCGGTAAAACCCCGTCGAGCGGATCAGCTCCTCCAGCTCCTCCTGCCGCGCCGCCGCGAGGTCCTCGGCCGTGGGGTAGCGCGCGAACAGCGCAGGCGTCACCTGGTTCACGCGCTCGTCCGTGCACTGCGCCGAGAGGATGGTCGCGACCAGCAACTGGTAGGCGTTCTCGTGGTCCAGTGAGCAGCGCGCATCCGGGTACTCGGCCCGTAGTCGCCGCACGATCTCCGCCGCCCGCGCCTTCTTCGCCGCGATGCTCTCCCGCCCGCGCCGCCGCGCGGCCGCCGCGTTCGCACCGGCCTTCCGCTCGGCTGCCGCGTTCTCAGCGGTCTCTCGACCGACCGCCGCCCTCGCATTCTTGCGCACGCTCACGATCGCTCCTCTACCACTCGCTTCTCGCTTCTCCCTCGCCCCCGCCCTTGCCCGGGGACGGGGCCTGGTCCGCGCCTCACGCGCGCCCCTTCCGCTTGGCGAAGTACGCCCTCACCTCCTCGAGGTCCCACGCGTTCACCACGTTCCGCACGCCCAGCCACCCCTTGCGCGCGACCGTCACGCCGTAGCGCACGTCGTCGAGGCCGGCCGCGTCGTGGGCGTCCGGGTTGATCGCGGCGCAGATGCCTCGCGCGCTCGCCGCCCGCCACCACCGCCAGTCCAGGTCGAGCCGCGCCGGGTGCGCGTTGATCTCGATGCCCACACCGCGTTCCGCCGCCGCCTCGATCACCGCCTCCACATCCAGCGGGTAGCCGTCCCGCTCCAGCAGGAGGCGGCCCGTGAGGTGGCCGAGGAAGGTGAGGTGCGGGTTCTCCATCGCCCGCACGATGCGCTCCGTCATTTCCGTCTGGCTCGAGCCGAACGCCGAATGCACCGAGCCGACCACGAAGTCGAACCGCTCGAGCACATCCTCCTCGAGCCCCGCGTAGTCCAGCCGGCCGTCGGCCAGGATGTCCGCCTCGATGCCCTTGAACAGCCAGAGCCGGTCGCCGTGCTCGGCGTTCCAGGCATCGATCTCCTCGTGCTGCCGCACGATGTCCTCCAGCCGCAGCCCGCCCGCGTACGCCGCCGCCTGCGAATGGTCCGCGATGCCCAGGTAGCGCCACCCGCGCTCCAGCGCTGCGCGCGCCATCTCCTTGAGCGTCGCACGGCCGTCGCTGTACGTCGTGTGGACGTGGAAGCAGCCCTTCAGGTCCTCGTACCTGAGCAGCCGCGGCAAGAGGCCTGCGCCCGCCGCCTCCACCTCACCGCTCCCTTCGCGGAGTTCCGGGGCGACGACATCCAGGCCCAGCGCGCGGTAGATGCCATCCTCGTCCGCGGCGTCCACCCTCCGGGCGCCGTCCCACAGGCCGTCGGCGTCGAGCCGGAGGCCGCGCGCGGCGGCGCGTTCGCGCAGCGCTTCCACGTGCGCCTCGCTGCCCGTGGCGTGGAGCCACGCCGCACCGAACGCCTCGGGCGGGACCACGCGCAGCCGGACCTCGATCCCGCCGAGCCGCACGCGCGCGGCATCGTCTGCCGTCCGTTCGCCGGGCTCCGCGCTGGGCAGGGAGATGAAACGGCCGAGCAGCTCCTGCCCATCGCCGTCCACCGCGGCGACGAGGTCCACGCCATCCACGGTCTCGAGTCCTCGCCGCAGCGCGCCCGCAGGCTCCGCACGGACGACCGACGGGTCCGCGCGCAGCCACGCGAGCAGCTCGGCGGCCGTTGCCAGGGCCTCGGGGCGGCGACGGAGACCGGCCGTGCGTCGCCGGTACGCGATTCCTTCGAGGATCCGCTCTTGCGTGCGCTTGCCGAAGCCCGGCAGTTCGGCGATGGCTCCCGCGCGCGCCGCCTGCTCCAGGTCGTCCAGCGACGCGATGCCCAGCCGCGTGTGCAGCGTGTGGATGCGCTTCGTGCCGAGCCCCGGCACGTGCAGCAGCTCGAGCAGTCCATCCGGGACCTCGCGCCGCAGCTCTTCATGGTAGCTGGACGTGCCGGTCTCGAACACCTCCTGGACGACGCGGGCGGTCGCCGGCCCCAGCCCCCGCACCGTCCTCAACTCGCCGCGGGCGATCAGGGAGGCGAGGTCTTCCTCCAGCTCTTCCAGGGCGCGGGCCGCGGTGCGGAACGCGCGCGCACGGAACCCTTCATCGCCCCGCAACTCGAGC
Source organism: bacterium (assembly GCA_003242735.1). NCBI lineage: Bacteria > bacterium. Next base: position 9,843 of record QGVH01000035.1, read on the forward strand.
AGCGTGGCGATCTCGTCCAGCACCCGCGCGACCGTCTGCTTATCCATCGGCGCTCACTGCACGGATGCGCCGGTACGGGAGCTCCGAGGGAGGGAGCGCGTGCGGCGACGGCGCGGGCGCCGGCGGGGTCGGCGCGACGATGTCGCTCACCGAGTCCGGATGCCCCGCCACGTACCACGCCACCAGCGCGAGTAGCTTGAGCGCCTCCGCGGCTGTCGTCACGGCGAACAGCCCGCTGAGCTCTCCGCCCGGCAGCACGTTCGCGAAGTCCTCGCCCTCCGGTCGCGCCTTCCCGCTCGCCCAAACGACCAGCGAACGCCCGTGCAGCGGCTCGCCCACCGGGATCACGCTGAACCCGGCTCGCCCGGGCCGTAGTCCCAGGGCGAGGAGCACATCCACCCGCTCGGCCGTACGACTCGTTCCGTCGGCGCCCTTCATTGTCCAGAAGAGGCCGTCCACCGGCTCGGGTGCAGCGGCCTCGTCCACGCGGGCCCAGTAGAGGTTCCGGGGGAGCTGGATGTAGCCCGCGGGCCCCGGCGGCCCGAACGCCGGCGCGTCGGCCGGTAGCGTCATCCGCGGCAACGCGCGCGCGAGCTCCGGCTCCACGACGTACACCGGCTTCCCCTCGCGCCAGAAGTGATAGGAGTGGAACAACAGCATGCCCATCGGCTCGAGCGACGCGCCCGGCGCATCCAGCTCGCGCAGCAGTCGGCCCACCTCGGCGAGGAGGAGGAAACGCTCCGGCGTCGTGTCGTCCACGCCGCGCGCCTCTGCTTCTTCGCGGATCGCGGGGAAGCCCTCGGCCTCGAACGGCGTGTCCGCGAACGCCAGCTCGTAGGGCGTGAGCCGCGCGCCCACCTCTGCAGCGCTCATGGTCACCTCCCCACCATCACCCGTCCTCCGCGACGGGCTCCGCGGCCGCGTCCGCCTCGCGCACGTCCGGCGTCGTGCGCCGGAACAGTCCACGCAGCGCCGCGCCCAAGCGCTTGCGCCGGATGAGCACGACGTGCACGTCGGCGTCCTCCGGAAGGCCGGGCCCCGTCACCCGCAAGAAGCACACATCGCCCAGCCGCTTCGGCCGCGGCGCGCGGTATCGCTGCCCATCCCATTCGAACTCGATCCACTCGCCCGGCTCCGCCCCGTCGCGGTACGGCCGGTCCAGGAAGTAGTCCGAATCCACACGGTACCAGCCGCGGCCCAGCGCCTCGCCGGAGCGGAAGAAGAGCGGGTCGAACGGCTCGCCGTCCCGCCGCTTGAAGTTCTCGTCCGCCGCGTAGTCCATCGCGATCAGCGCGTCCTCCGCGGCGAGCGACTCGAGGTGGTGCCGGAGCTCGTGCGTCAGCGTCTCCCACAGCTCTTCCTCCCAGTCGAACCCCTCGTCCAGCCGCGACAGCCGCAGGAACGAGCCGTAGTAGAGCACGACGACGGACCGCGTCGTGTCCGGTCCGCCGTAGTCGGAGAGGTAGCTCTCCGTGACGCATTCGCCGAGCGTGTAGACGTCTGGCAGGGACGGGTGCGCCTTCGCGTCCCGCTCCACCACCAGCCCGTCCACGCCGACCTTGTAGCGCTCCGGGATCCGGTCCCAGAGCTCCCACGCGCGAGCCTCGAACTCGTCGAACCGCAACGTCGTTCCTCCACCCCCGGCCCTTCCCCGGGCCGGGGCGGGGGCGCCGCCCTACCCCGGCGTTCCCGGCCGGGCGGGGGCGAGGGAACGGCTTCGGGAGAGCGCGGCGAGCCGGCGATCGCTGGGCGCGCCACACCTCACGGTATGGACGCGACCGTCTCGCCCTCCGGCGGCGCGGCGCGCTCGACCTCCGGCCGGGTCTTGCGCACCATCCACCCGTTCAGGGCGAGGAAGAACGCCAGCGCGATCCCCCACTGCAGCAACACGCTCCCGATGCCGAACCGGCCGAAGAGCGGCTCGCTCCGGACCTGCCAGAACCACCACACCACCAGCACCACCGCTTCCACCACGACCAGCCGGATCACCCACTCCCACCACCGGCCGATACGGATGTCGCTGTGCGGCGTGTTGAGGAGCGTCTCCCGGAACCGCCGTACGCCGTAACGCAGCACGGCCAGCGCGAAGAACAGCCCCGAGACCATCAGCCCCACGCCCCACACGAAGTCCTGGTTCAGGAAGACGCCCTGGTCGAGCGCGGAAGGAACGCCCAGCAGGAAGCCGACCACCGCCACGAGCGTGATGGCGCGCCCTCGCCGCATCCCGCCATCCATCAGCACCCGTACCGCGAGCTCGATCATCGCGATCAGGCTGGTCATCGCCGCGAACAGCAACGCCGCGAAGAACAGCGACATGAAGAACCGGCCGGCCGGCATCCGCGCGAAGAGCTGCGGCACCCAGATGAACGTCAGCCCCTCGTTGCCCGAACCCACGATCTCGCTCGCCGCGTCCGGCATGATGGAGAACACGGTGCACAGCACCATGATCCCGGCCAGCAGCGAGACCGAGTTGTTGCCGAACCCCAGCATGAACGCGTTGAGCGTCGTGTCCTCGGTCCGGCGCAGGTAGATCGCGTACGCCACGATCAGCCCCCAGCCCGCGCCGGTGTCCCACGCGTTCTGCGTGAGCGCCTCCAGCCAGGTGCGGTAGTTGGTCAACCCCTCGATGGAGGGCGTGAACAGGAAGTTCAGCCCGCGCTCCGCGCCCGGCAGCGTGACGGCGCGGATCGCCAGGACGATCACGAGGAACAACAGGGTGGGCATCAGGAACTTCGCCGCGGTCTCGATGCCGCGCACCCCGCGCGCCACCGCGAACACGCCCAGCCCCAACGCGATCGCCTGGAAGAGAACGGCCGTCGGCGTGTAGGAGAACGACTCCCACAGCGCCCCCGGCGCGCCGTTGCTCAGCTCGCCCGCGACCGCGGCGACGAGGTACCGCAGCGCCCAGCCCGTCACCACGGCGTAGTAGAACATGATGGCGACGGCGGTCCACGCGACCCACGCACCCATCCACGCGAAACGCTGCCCCATGGTCCGCGCGAACGCGCCCACGGGACCGTAGCGCGTGTGCTTCCCCAGCGCGAACTCGACGAGGATCAACGGAACCGACCAGAGCAGCAGGAAGACGACCCATGCGACGAGGAACGAGCCGCCGCCGTTCGACGCCGCGACGCGCGGGAACCGCCAGATGTTGCCTGTCCCCACCGCCATGCCCAGCATCGCCAGCATCATTGCCCAGCGGCTCGAGAACAGCTCCGGTCGGGTCACGTGTCAGCCTCCGTCGTCAGAGTTCCATGTCCGCGGTCCGGACCCGTGGTCGGCCCGGACGGTGGGTACGGGCTCGAACAGCGGGGTGCGGGTGAGGGAGCTCCCGCCCATTTTGCCCCGCCACCAGGGTGGGGATGGAGGAGGCCGGGGCAGGCGCGAACGGGAACGTCCTCGGCGGGGGCCGCGCCCGGACGCCCCGCCCCCACCGCTCCCCACCCGGACAAGAGGTGGCCGGGGGCGCCCCCCGGGCGGAGGCGGGGAGGCGTCGCCCCCCGGTTCATTCGCTCGAACGCCGGCTCCCCGGACTCAACCGATCCGCTCCCGCACGTACTCCACGACCCGCCCCGCGTCCACCCGCTCCTGCGCCAGCGTGTCCCGGTCCCGAACCGTCACCGACCCGTCCTCCAGCGACTGCCCGTCCACCGTGATGGCGAACGGCGTCCCTGCCTCGTCCTGCCGCCGGTAGCGTCGGCCGATGGACCCGCTGTCGTCGTAGAACGACGGGATGCCCGCCGCGCGGAACGCCTTGTGGATCTTCTCCGCCATCTCCGGCATGCCGTCCTTCTTCACCAGCGGGAACACCGCCACCTTGATCGGAGCGAGCCGCGGCGAGAGCGCCAGCACCACCCGCGTCTCGCCCTCCACCACCTCCTCCCGGTACGCATCCGCCAGCACCACCAGCATCGTGCGGTCCACACCGGCCGACGTCTCGATGACGTACGGGATGTATCGCTTGTCCCGGTTCACCGGGTCCACGTACTCCAGCTTCTTGCCGGAGTACTCCTGATGACGGCTCAGGTCGAAGTCCGTCCGGTTGTGGATCCCCTCGAACTCCTGCCAGCCGAACGGGAACTCGTACTGGATGTCGAACGCGCGCTTGGCGTAATGCGCCAGCTCGTGGGGCGCGTGCTCGTGGAACCGCAGCCGCTCACGCCGGATCCCCAGCGACACCACCCACTCCATCCGCTTCTCGCGCCAGTACTCGAACCACTCTTCATCCGTGCCGGGCTCCACGAAGTATTGCATCTCCATCTGCTCGAACTCGCGGGTCCGGAAGATGAAGTTGCCCGGCGTGATCTCGTTGCGGAACGCCTTGCCGATCTGCGCGATGCCGAACGGGATCCGCTGCCTGCTGCTCGTCAGGACGTTCTGGAAGTTCACGTAGATCCCCTGCGCCGTCTCCGGCCGCAGGTACACGACCGCCGCCGCCTCCTCCACCGGCCCCATGAACGTCTTGAACATCAGGTTGAACATCCGCGGCTCGGTGAACGAGTCCTTCGCCCCGCACACCGGGCACTGCCCGCCCTGCACCTCCGGGTTGTCCGCACGGAACCGCCGGTGGCACTGCCGGCACTCGACCAGCGGATCCACGAAGCCCGCCACGTGGCCGCTCGCCTCCCACACACGCGGATGCATCAGGATGGCCGCGTCGAGCCCCTCGATGTCGTCCCGCTCGTGCACCATGGCACGCCACCACGCGGCCTTGATGTTGTTCTTCAGCTCCACGCCCAGCGGGCCATAATCCCACACCGAGCCCGTCCCGCCGTAGATCTCCGACGACTGGTACACGAAGCCCCGCCGCTTGGCCAGCGAGACGAGCTTTTCCATCAAATCCGTTCCGTTCGCCATCGTCTTCCCATCGAGCCGACGCAGTCCCGATCGCACGGTTCCCCGCAACTTATTCCGCGCCGGCGCCCCCAGCAACGGCGGCGCGGGGACTGGAACGCCTCTTGCCCTCCCCTCCCGGGGTCTGGAGGCCATGGTGCAACCGAGTCCGCCGTCCCGCGCAGCCGCCCGCCGACGCCCACCGGCGCGCCCGCCCCACGGCGGGATCGCGTCCGCGCCCACGCTGACCCCGCGCGAGAACGCCGCCGTCGCCGAGCTCATCGCCCGCGCCCTGGCCCGGGACGACCCGCCGCTGCTCCATGCGCTGCTGTTCGGCTCCAAGGCCCGGGGCGACTTCGACGCCGACTCCGATGTGGACGTCCTGCTCATCTGCGACATGGACCCGGAGGAGCGCCGGGCCGTCGGCGTCGCCTTCGCCCGTGAGGCGGACGACATCGCCCGCGCCACCGGCGTCGCGCTCGAGCCGTGGGTCGTCGCCTGCGCCGACCTCGAGGCGGGCTGCCGCACGCCCATGCTGGTGGACGCGCTGGAGGACGGGCTGCCGCTCTGGCCGCCGGGCGCACCGCCCATCCGGCTGCCGTTCACGGAAGCAGACGCTCGGTTTTGCGCATCTTGTCTGCTGGACTGGATCTCCGAAGGGGGGACGGAAGCCAGGGAGGCCCTCGTCGACGGGCGGTGGGCCGATGCAGCGCGCCGCGCCCGCGACGACATCACCCGCCTCGCGACCGCGGCGCTGCTCCTGGAAGGCGATACGCGGCACCGGAACGTCGGCTCACTCCGCCGGTTCCGGCGCCGCTTCGTCGAGACGGGCGTGCTGACGCCCGCCGTGCTGCCTGCGCTGGCCTGGGCCGAGGCCGCCTACGCGCCCGGCCCGCGGCGCGCGGGCGAACCGCCGGGGCTCACCGCCACCGCCGTCGCGACCGCGCCCACCGGCTGCCGGCTCGCGGCCGCGCTGGAGGCGGTGCTCGTCCCGTGGATCCTCGACCGCATGCGCTCCGGCCCCGGCCTCGCCGCGGCTATTGCGCCCGCCGCGGCTCCTCCGTGGGCTCCTCCTCGGCGAACGGCCGCCGCCCCCGCCGCTCGATGGTGAACAGACCCATGTGCTGCGCCATCAACACGTAGCTCGCCCAGAGCGCCACCCCGCCGAACGCCAGGATGCCGGCAGAGCCCACGCCCACCAGCGTGCACAGCGCGCCGAACGCGAACAGCATGACGGCCACGGCGATCATCCCCACGTCCCGCTCACCCTCCGAGAGGCGGCGGTAGCGGACGACCGCCAGCGAGGCGCCGGCGCCGCCGTACCCGACCAGGGCGAAGATCAGCAGCACGATCCGCAGCCCCTCCATGCTACGCTTCCCCCTCTCGGCCGGATGCTCCCGGCCAAATCGGCACTGCCACAGGATGGGGACGTTCCCACGAAAAAAGTAGCCATCGCCGACCACTCATGGCGGCCGTCCGGGGATCGCCCGGAGCCGCGCCGGCCCACGCTCTGCCTCGTCAACGCCGGATGCTGTGCGCATCACCGCGCGTGGACGACGTCCCTTCGTCCCCTCGTATCGAGCAAGAATCAAACCCGGAGCGGCTGCCACATCTGCACCCACCTGTGCAACGCCCGGCCCCCGGCCTGCACGACACGGCCTCCTTCCGCGCCGGCCAGGCCTCTACCCCGGAAACGAAGACCGGGGGCGCACGGTTCCGCCCCCGGCCAGCGCGTCCTCGCGGCCGTCGGCCGTCCAGCCGCTGGTTCAGACCAGCGAGTGCAGGAGGATCCGCAGTCGGTGTTCCGGGATCTCGTGGGCGGAGGCGACCACCTCCGCGTGGCTCCGCCCGCGCAGCAACGCCGGCCCTTCCCGGACGTCCCCCTCCCTGGCGGAGCCGTCCGGCGCGAACACCAGCCGGCCGAGCCACTCCTCACCTCGCCGCCACGTTTCCACCACCACCCTCCAGTACGCTCCCTCCGCGGACAGCCGGCACAGCGTGGCGGCCACGGACGCCTCCGCCACGTCCCGTTCGAGCGTCTCGGTGCTCATACTCGCCTCCGCTGCCGAAGGGTGCACGCAAACGCGGGGGCCTCCTCGTGGAGACCCCCGCGTCGATCGCCACCACGCACTGCGGCGGCATCGCCTCGCGCGCCCGACCGGCTCCCGGCCCCGGACCCCTGCCCGGCCGGACTCCATCGGGCCGCTCAGAACAGCTTGATCGTCACGTACCGCCCCGGCCGCTCCCTCACATCGGCCGCGAGCGCTCGCATCTCGCGGACGGCTTGCTGCAGGTCACGATACAACGAGGTGTCGTTCACCAGCAAGCCCAGCGTGCCCGCGCCGCTGTCCACCTTGGCCAGCACCGAGGCGAGCGAGCCCAGCGACTGCTCCAGCGCCTGCGCAGCCGCGCTGAACGCCCTCGCGCTCCCCTCGAGCTCCTTCAGCGCACTGGCCAGCGCTGGTCCCGGCTCCGCCCCCTCCAGCGACTCCGCGCTCCGCCTCAGCGCCGCTGCGGCAAGATGCAACTCCCGGAACGCGCCGCGCAACTCCTCCGCGCTCGCCGGCAGCACCGCCGCCGTCGCGTGCACGTCCCTGACCGCCTGCGGAGAGAGCAGCGAGTCCACGCTGTCCAGCAGCCGCCGCGCCTGGTCTCCCAGCACCCCGAGCGTCGCGGTCAGCTCCGGCATCGGCGCGCCGTAGATCGTGTCGCCCCGCGACAGCGACGCCATCTCCGTGCCCGGCACGAGGTCCACCGTGTGCGCGCCGAACACATCGCCCGCGATCGTGGCCCGCGTGTCCCGGGGCAGGCGTACGTCCTCTTCCAGCCGCAGCTCGACCACCACCCGCCTCGGCCCCTCCAGCGAGACGCGACGCACCAGACCCACGTCCACCCCGTTCAGGTACACACGGTCGCCCCGCTTCAGCCCCCCGCCGTTCTCCAGCGCCAGGTAGATCTGTGTCCCGCCGGCCAGGACCGGGTCACCCAGCAAGTAGTAGAGACCCCAGACGAATACGCCGACCGCCACCAGCACCATGAGCCCCAGGCCGGCGACGTTGCGAGCTCGTATCTCCATCCTCTCCTCACACCGAGACCGGCGAGTTGATGCGGCCCCGCCGGATGAAGCGTTGGACGACCGGGTCCGTGCTCGCCAGCAGCTCCTCCGGCGTCGCGACCACGCGGATCTTGCCGTCGTACAGCAGCGCGATGCGCTCCGCCACCGTGAACGCGGATTCCAGGTCGTGTGTGACGACGATGCTCGTCACCCCCAACTCCCGGTCCAGCTCCAGGATGAGCGAATCGATCGTCTCCGCGTTCACGGGGTCCAGGCCCGTCGTCGGTTCGTCGTACAGCAGATACCGCGGCTGGCTCGCGATGGCGCGCGCCACGCCCACGCGCTTCCGCATGCCCCCCGAGAGCTGCGCCGGGTACATGTCCAGCACGCTCGGGTCCAGGTTCACCCGCCGCAGCAGCTCCGCCGCCTCCTCGCGGCACTCGCGCAAACTGCGGCGGCCGGTGCCGTCGTCCTGCGCCAGCCACAGGTTCTCCGCGACGGTCAGCGAGTCGAACAGCGCCGCGTTCTGGAACACGTACCCCACGCGCCGACGCACGCGCTTGAGCTCGCTCGGCGACGCGTTCACCACCGACACGCCGTCCACCAACACATCCCCCGCGTCGGGCCGGAGCAACCCGATGGCGTGCTTCAGCAGCACGCTCTTCCCCGCGCCGGACGGGCCGAGCAGCGCCAGCGTCTGCCCCTCCGGCACCGTCAGGTCGATGCCGCGCAGGATCGGCTCGCCGCCGAGCTGCTTGTAGACACCACGGAATTCGATCATCGCCCGCGCTCCTCACCACATCTTCAGGAGCGGCGCCAACATCATGTCCAGGATCATCAGCACCAGCGTCGTGGCGACCACGGCGGCCGTCGTCGTGCGGCCCACGCCTTCCGCACCGCCGCGTCCCCCTTCCAGCCCGATGTAGCACGCGAGGAACGTGATCGCGAGGCCGAAGAACGCGGCCTTGATCACCGAGAAGTAGAGCGCCCACGGCCGGAAGTAGAACCGCGCGCCGTAGATGAACTCCGCCGTCGTCAGCCCGTCCACCGCCACCAGCCCCACGAGCCATCCGGACATGATCCCCGCGAAGTCCGCCAGGGCCACCAGCGGCGGCAGCACCACCAGCCCACCCAGCACCCGCGGCACCACCAGGTACGCCACCGGATCACGGCCCATCGCGTACAGCGCGTCGATCTGCTCCGTCACCTTCATCGACGCCAGCTCCGCGGCGATGCTCGCGCCGATGCGGCCCACCAGCACCACACCGGTCAGGATCGGCCCCAGCTCCGTGATCATGCTCGCCACCGTGACGCTGCCCACCACCCACACCGGGACCGAGCCCGTGAACTGATTGCCCGTCGTCTGCGACGTCACCGCGCCGCCCAGCACCGCCATGATCAGCACCAGCGGCAGCGAGCGCACGCCCATCCAGTAGGCCTGTTGGAGGAACGACCGCATGTATCGCCGCGGGTACGGGAGCTCCCGCACCACCGCCCACGCCATCAGCGTGGCGCGGCCGATGTGGCTCAGGAACCCGTGGATCGCGAGGAGTGCCCTCGGCTCTGCCAGCGTGCTCATCCGGCCTGTATCGCCCTCCGCCTTCATCGGCAACCGTCCACCGCGGCTTCACGTGTTACCCCGCCGACGTCCGGTCGGGCCGGCACCCGCAAAGCCGCCCGCCCCCGCGCGCTCCACTCCGCGCCGTGCGCGGCGCCGGGATGCACGCAGCGCTTGGTCCCGCGGCACGCCTGTCGGGATGACGTGGAGAGGCCGGGCGGCCCCGACCGGGCCGCTCCGCCGCGGCGGTTCGGAACTCTCTCCCCAGCTCCGGGGGCGGCCTCCGACGCCGTAATCTAACCCCGGCCGCACCACGCGGGAACCTCCGCCGTGCCGAAGGGCACCCGGCCCGAGGGCACGGAAGGTGCACCCGCCACCGCCAGCGTCGGCCACTCCGATGGCGACCTCGGCGAGGGCGGAGGACGATGCCGCGAGCGCGACAGCACCCCGACCGCGCAGCCCGGCGCCCGGCGCCGCGCGACGCGGCCACCAGCCCCGCCGACACGGCGAGCCGGCTCCCCCAGTACGTCTTCCCGTTCATCGTCCTCTCGCTGGTCGCCCTCACCGTCCTGCCGGCGGTGCTCCAGCGCGAGACCCGCGAGCTCCGCAACGAGATCACTGACACCCTGGACCCCGCACGCTTCTTCGTGACGGAGATCCAGTACGCCCTCGCCCGACAGATGGCCGCGCTGCGCGCCTTCGTCATCACGGCCGACGGACGATCCCTCGACCTCTATCTCGCCTTCCTCGCGGAGGAGGCCCACGCGAGGCGCGACCTCGCTCCGCTCGTGGCCCGCCTCGGCCCGGGGATCCAGCGCGGCTTCGCCGACCTGGTCCGGAACGCCGACGCGTGGCACGGCCGCATCCTCGGCGCCGGGATCCTCCACCGGCGCGAGGTCACGCCGGAGCTCCTCGAGCAGATCGCGCCCGACCAGACCGACTACGAGCGCGCTCTCGCCGCCGCCGCAAGGCTCGAACGCGCCGTCATCTCGGCCACCGAGGCACGCAGGACCCAGATCCGCCGCACGGACACCTTCCAGCTCTGGGCCACCGTCGCCCTCGCCTTCGTCGCCCTCCTGGCCGCCGTCGGCGTCGCCCTCATCAACCGCCGCCTCGGCACCCTCGCCCGGGAAGCCGAGGCGCGACGCCGGGAGGTCGAGCGCGCCGTCGAAGCCCGCGCCCGCTTCATCCGCGGCATCACCCACGACCTGAAGAACCCCCTGGGCGCCGCCGACGGCTACGCCCAGCTCTTCGAGAGCGGGATGGGGGGCGAACTCACGGCAGGCCAGCGCGAGTGGATCCAGCGCCTGCGCCGCTCGATCGGCCAGGCGCTCGCCATCATCGATGACGTGCTCCTGCTCTCCCGCGCCGAGACCGGACGGCTCGAGGCCGAGCCCCGCAGCGTCGACCTCGCCGACCTGGTCCGCGAGGCCGTGGAAGACCACCAGCCCGCCGCCCGGGCCGCGAGCATCGACCTGCGCCTGCGGCCCGCGCCTCCCGACCTCCCGCCGGTCCTCACCGACCCGCGCCGCGTGCGTCAGATCCTCGGCAACCTGCTCTCGAACGCGGTCAAGTACACGCCCGCCGGCGGCCGCGTCCGCGTGTCGCTCGCCACCGACCCGGCGTCCCCTCAGCTCGGCGGGACGCCCGCCGTGGCGATCGCCGTCTCGGACACGGGACCCGGCATCCCGCCCGACGCGCAGGAGCGGATCTTCGAGGAGTTCGCCCGGATCCACACCGGCCACGCACGTGGCGCCGGCCTCGGCCTCGCCATCAGCCAGCGCCTCGCCCGCCTGCTCGGCGGCATCATCTCGGTGAACAGCGCCGTGGGCCAGGGCTCCACGTTCACCCTCTGGCTCCCGCTCCACACCGCGGCAGGATCGTTCGACACCGCGGAGTCGGCACCAAGAGGAACGCCACGCGCCGCGTGACGGTCACCCGCCCGCTCGCACGGATGCAACGAGGCCCCGCCACGGAACGGCCGTGACGGGGCCTCGGCCACGCCCATGGACCTGGCCGGGATCGAACCGGCGACCTCCTGGTTGCAAACCAGGCGCTCTCCCAGCTGAGCTACAGGCCCGACGGACGAGAGCGGAGGGGGCGACCCCTCCACTCTCGCGCGTCATGACCTTGAATCTATGCGATTTACGCCGCCCGGTCAACGGCCCGGAGCGGCGTCGCCTCCGCATCCTCGGTCGCTGGACGCTGCGGCAGCTCGGCCGGCTGTGCTTCGCTCGGAGACGGCGTGTGGACCGTTTCGCCGCGGCGCCGCGCGAGCTCGACGTCCACCACGGCCATCACCTCCTCGTCCGTCAGCCAGCCGTTGTCCCACAGGACCGTGAACGCGTTCCGCGCGCGCCCCAGGCGGTCCCGGCGAGCCGACCCCGGCGCGCCGCGCTTGTACGAGATCACGCACCCCGCCCAGCTCCCCCGCACCACCGCGCGCCGGGCCAGATCCTCACGCAACTGGATCAAACCGTCGTGGCTGAACTCGGCGAGTTCCGCGCGCAGCTCGGCGAGCGCCTCCTCACGATGACTCTCGGAGTAGCGCTCGATGGTGTTCTGCATGGCCGTCTCCTTTCTCCTCCTCCGAACCAGTACGACCTCCGTCCCTGTTCGCAGGAGCCGTGCCGGGGAGCGCGGCGCTGGGGTTCGGGGCCGGCGGCGCGCCGCGCTGCTCGATCCGCCGGCGTCGAGCGGCCAGCAGCAGGATCGCCGCGGTCAGCTCGGCATCCTCCACCAGGAGGAACCGCGGACCGCGTTCGTCGGCCGTCGTGAGGGCGAGCCCGTCGCGGTACAGCGTGAGCGTCTCCAGCCGCGCGTGCGGCCAGTCCACCCGGCGCTTCGCGCCACGGAAGATGGCCCGCCGACTCGTGATCACCAGCATGCCCAGGTCCAGCGGCAGGATCGCGGGGTTCGGCTCCAGCGCCTCCCGCTCGCCCACCACGTGGAACGGCTCCGCGCCATCCGGGCGGAACACCACGCCCACGGGCTCGCGCCGGCCCAACGCCAGCGGCGAGCACAGCGTCGCCCGCACGACCCAGTGACACGTCTCGTCAGCGGCCAGGTCCAGCGGCGCACGCACCTCGGGGAGCCGGCCGTCCTCGATCTGCGCCAGCAGCCGCATGCGCCGGATCTGGTCGCGGTCGGAGGCGAGATCGTGTTCGGTGAGCCCGAGCTGCATCTGGAGCCGACGCAGGTTCGCTTCTTCCTCGGGCGTCACACGCGCATCCGCCACGACCTCGCGCAGCGCACGCCGGTACAGCGCGAGGCCCACCATCCGCACCTCGCGTTCGCTCAGGTCACTCGCGGTGCGGAGCGACTCGAGCTCGGCCGCTTCCGCCTCCGTGAGGATCCCGTCGGCCAGCGCGCTCTCGAGGTGCGCCATGTACAGCGCCCGGGCGCGCCGCCGCCGCCCCCTCAGGTACAGACCGACCCCGCCGGCCACGAGGGCCGTCACGCCCAGCATCGCGATCGACATCGGGATCATGGCTCGCCGATCTACACTCCCCCAGAGGTCTCCAGGGCCAATGGGCGGGACCACGGATCACGCACGGCCCGTGATCCGGCCGTCGCGCACACCGACACCTGCTTCCGCACCCTACCCTGGCAACCCGGGCCCCGGACCGCTAGGTTCCCACCCGTCGAATGTCGCGCGACGCACCGGCGACCCGGCGCGTTGCAGCGTCGAACCACGGCTCTCCTCCGCGCCTGTCGCAGCCCGGATCACCATATGATCGAATCGCTGGACGATCTCGAGACCCCCGCCGCGGTCGTGGACCTGGACCGCATGGAGGCGAACCTCGACCGTCTCGCCGCCTACGTCCGGACCCACGGCCTCGCCCTGCGGCCGCACATCAAGACGCACAAGACGCCCGAGCTCGCGGCCGAGCAGCTCCGCAGGGGCGCCGTCGGCGTCACCGTCGCCACACTTCGCGAGGCGGAGGTCATGGCCGCTGTGGCGGACGACATCCTGCTCGCCTATCCGCCCGTCGGCGCGGCCCGGATCGCGCGCCTCCTGGCGTTGCCCGCTCACGTGCGCCTCACCGTGGCGCTCGACTCGCGGGACGCCCTCGCGCCCCTCGCGGCGGCCGCCGCGGCGGCGGGCCGGACCATCGGCGTGCTCGTCGAGCTGGACCTGGGCATGCGCCGCTGCGGCGTCACGCGGCCGGACGAGGCAGTGGCCCTGGCCCGCGCCGCCGCAGGGCTCGACGGCGTCGAGTACCGCGGCGTCATGTTCTACCCCGGCCACATCCGCGAGCACGTGGACGACCAGGGCCCCGCGCTCGAGCGGCTGGCGGCGGACCTCTCCCGCTTCATCGATGCGCTGGCCGCGGCCGGGCTGACGCCCGCCGTGGTCAGCGGCGGCTCCACGCCCGCGGCGTTCGCATCGCACCGCATTCCGGGTGTTACAGAGATTCGGCCGGGAACGTATATTTTCAACGACCGGACGACCGCACACGTCGGCGCCTGCGCCTGGGAGGACTGCGCCTTCGCCGTGCTCGCCACCGTCGTCAGCGTCGCGGTGCCCGGCCAGGCCGTGATCGACGCCGGCTCCAAGGCGCTGTTCCGCGACGAGGTGCGCGGAGGGCGCGGCCCCGCCGCCGGTTTCGGCGCGCTACGCGACCGGCCCGACGTCGTCGTCCGCGCCATGTCCGAGGAGCACGGCATCCTGGACCTGTCCTGCACCGACTGGCGTCCGCGCGTCGGTGATCGCGTGCTCGTCGTCCCGAACCACGTCTGCGTCTCGGTCAACCAGCACGACCGGCTCTGGGGCGTGCGCGGCGACCGCGTCGAGACGTGCTGGACCGTTGCGGCGCGCGGCTGGACGGACGGGCGGGCGACGGCCGCGCAGGCCGCAGCAGGGTGAAGAACGGAATCCGATCGAAAGGAGAGAGAACGATGGGGAAAGGAACACGTCAGTGGGAACTGCGTCGCCGCCGTAAGCGCCGTGAGGAGCGGCTCAAGGCCCGGCGGCGCGAAGCCGCTCTCGCCCGCGGGGAGGCCCCGACCATGCCCGCCCGCAAGGCCGCAGGCCCCAAGCGCGTGAAGGCGGAAGCCGCCGCGGAGTGAGAGGCGCAGCGTCCGCGGCTCCGGCGCTCTGAGCGTCTCTGCCCGGTTCGCGTCCCGGCGCGTGCCGCGATCGAGGAGAGGGCCGAGGACGGGCGACGGTCGCCGGAGGCCCCCGCCTCCGGCGGCCCGTGAACAGGGCGGCGGAAGGCGGCCCGGGCGCCCAGACGGGGCCGGCCTCGCCTCCCGTCTCCTCCGCGGCTCCGGATGAGTCGGGCGACGCCGCGACCCGGGCTCTCCTCCGCGGCGACCGCCTCCCCGTCGAACCGCGGCGCCCGGCCGGTGTCCGGCTGAGATGACACCGATCCGGCCTCTCCAGCGGCCAGGCGGCAGCCGGAGCCCCGACACGCAAGTCCGCACAACCTCTTATCAGGAAAGAATTTCTACCGCCAGTCCGGATACCGGCACGGCGGATGCCACCATGCCGGCCGCGCGTTCCACCGCCTGGAGGGAGCTCATGCGTGCCGTGCTGTTCGTTCTCTCGGGCGCGCTGCTGCTGGGCGGCGCCGCCGCGGCCGAGGCGCAGGTCACCAGCCGCGGCACCCGCCTGCCGGACGACGATGACCGCTGGCGCGGCGGACACGCGCCGGTGGTGATCCGAAGGGACGTGCCGCGGGAGTGCTGGGATTGGGGTTGGGGGGACTGGCGAGGCCGGGATGATGGCCGTTGGTACGACGACGACCATGGCGCGCGCCGCGGGGGGCGCCATCCCGGCCGACCCGTCGGCTGGACCGACCGCGACTACGAGCGGTGGCGCAAGGAGTACGACCGGGCGCGCCGCGAGCACGACGAGCTGGTCCGCCGCCTCGAGCGGGAGCACGCCAAGTGGCACCGCAACCACGACCACCGGCGCCGGGACGACAAGCTCCGCCGCCAGCACGAGCAGTTGCACCGTCGGCTCGCGCGGCAGCACGAGGCCTGGCACCGCCGCCACGACCCCTGCGGCCGCGTTGACGACCGCGGCCAGTGGCGCAAGGACTGGCAGGCCGCCTGGCCGTGGCCGGGCAACGGCTGGCCCCACGCCGATCTCTGGGACACCCTCGCCCGGCTGATCTCGGCCGCCCACTGGTGAGCGGCGCCTGAGGCGCGGAGCCGGGCCCAGAGCGAGAGGCCGGTGCGATCCCCCCTCGACGAGGGCGGTCGCACCGGCCTCTCCGTTCGCTCCGACCGAACGCGTGGCCGGGCGACGCTGCCGCGTCACGCCCGGACGGGCTCCCTGGCCAGCAGCTGCCGCAGCACGTACTGGAGGATGCCGCCGTGGCGGTAGTACTCGGCCTCCTGGGGCGTGTCGACGCGGACCGTGGCGCGGAACTCGATGCGGCTGCCGTCCTCCTTCGTTGCGCGCACCCG
>QGVH01000036.1 GCA_003242735.1 bacterium
AGATCGGCTCGACTCCATACTGCTGCCGGTACTCGTCGATGAAGGCCACCATCACCTCTGTTTGCGGTCGAGCTCCGCCTGGGCGAAAAAAGCAGCAGCCTTCCGCAGGATCTCGTTGGCCCGTCGGAGTTCACGATTCTCCCGCTCGAGCTCCTTGATCCGCTCTCGCTCCGTGGTCGTTAGCCCCGGCCGTTTGCCCGCATCACGCTCGGCCTGCCGCACCCAATTCCGCAGCGTCTCACCAGAGCAGCCGATCTTTTCGGCAATAGACTGGATGGCAGCCCACTGCGAGGAGTACTCGCTCTCGTGCTCGAACACCATCCGAACCGCCCGCTCCCGCACCTCGGGGGAGTACTTTTTCGCTCTCGTCATGACTCCAATCTCTCAAAGGTTGGAGCCTCCGGCAAACCCAGGGCGGTTCACCTGCCCGTCATCATCGACGCGGCGACCGGGTCCTGGTACGTGCTCAGCACCAACACCGTTCATGGCATGCTCAACCCGGCGACCAGCGAGCTGTCGGGGGAATTGACTCCGGAGCAGCTCGATCAGGTCCGGCGTGGGGTGCCGGCGTCGCGGTTCATCGAGATTCCCGAGGAGCTGCTTCGCGATCGTCACTAGGCGATTCACGCTGCATGGCGCGGCGGGACCTGAGCTCCTGCCGCGCCACGGTGTTCCGGGCCCCCGTCCGATGCGGGGGCTGCCTTCTTCGTCACACCACCCTCCACCACGGCACCGCCAGCACGTCGTCCGTCAACCAGTACGTCTCTTCGCCGGTGTAGAGGAGGACGCCCGGCAGGGAGCGGTCCGGATACTCGGCGCGGAACGAGTGGAGGTGCCGCGCGTCCGCGGGGCGGACGCGATCCGCGGCCTTGACCTCGATCGGCAGGAGGCGGCCTCCCGCCTCGATCACGAAGTCCACCTCCTCGCCCGTCGGCGTCCTCCAGTGTAGGATCGGGGGCGGGTTGACGTGCGTGTCTCGCGAGGCGACGAGGTCGTGGGCGACGATGTTCTCCAGGTGCGCGCCAAGGCCCGGGGCACGGTGGTGTGACTCCGCCGTGCAGGAGATTCATTCATGCCACGAATGATATTCATTCACGGCGTGAATCGTCACGGCGGAACTCTGGCGGCCGTCATCGTATACCGACGGGGCAACCCACGGACGGCGACGACGAGTGCCACCAACGGACGTCGACGGCTGCGACCCGCGCTCACTAGAGGGTACCACCCACGCTCGCCACAGGGTGCAACCCACGGTCGTCCACGGCTGTGACCCACGCTCGCCAGAGGGTCCAACCCGCAGACACCGTCGGGGGCAAACCTCCACCCGTCACACTGGAGCCGACGCGCCCGTCTTCTTATCCTGGACGCGCGCACCCACATCCACCCTCACCCGGAGGCCTCCCATGACCCGGAAACTCCGCAACGAACTCCGCTTCCTCCGCCTCTACGTCGTCATCAGCATCCCGGTCCTCGCCCTGCTCGCCTTCGCGGCGGTCACGAACAGGGCGAACCCGCCCTACTTCGAGGAGATCACCGTCGAGCGGATCAACGTCGTGGAGCCGGACGGGACGCGGAAGCTGGTGATCGCGAGCAGCGCGCGGCAGACGGAGGCGACGATCGGCGGGGTGCAGGTCCCGATCGAGCGGACGCGGCCCGCGGGGCTGGTCTTCTTCAACGACTACGGCGACGAGATCGGCGGACTGGCCTTCGGCGGCGACCGCACGAGGGGCGGCCAGCATCTGGCCTTCGATCAGGCGGGGCACGACCAGGTCCTGACGGTCGTGAATCGGGAGTGGACAGACGACCAGGGGCGGCGGCTGCGCACGAGCGGCATCGAGCTCGTCGACCGGCCGACCGACCGCACGCTCCTCGACGTGCTCGCCCTGATGCGTGAGCTGGAGGCGATCGAGGACCCGGATGAGCGGGCGCGGGCGCGGGCGCAGATCGACGGGCCCGCCACGTTCGGCGCGCCGCGCATGTTCGTCGGGCGGACCGCGGAAGGTCACGCGACGACCGTGCTCATGGACGGCCGGGGACGACCTCGCCTCCGTATGACGGTGGAGGCGGACGGCGCGGCGGGCATCGAGTTCCTCGACGCCGAGGGCAACGTCGTCCGCAGGATCGGCCCGGATACGCAGTGAGCGCCACGCCATGGGGCTCCCCAGCGCCCAACGGGGTATGATACCGGTGCGGAGGTAGATGGCCCCCGCGGCGCGCGCGCCGCGGGGGCGTGGACCCGGGCGAGGACGGAGTACCATGGAACTGCGCGATATCATGACCACGGACCTCGTGACCATCGGGCCCGACGAGAGCGCGGGCGCGGCGTGGTCGCGGATGGAGCGGGAAAGGATCCGGCACCTCCTGGTGGTCGAGGATGGGCGGCTGGTCGGGGTGCTCTCCAACCAGGACCTGGGCGGCCGGCAGGGCGAGGCCGTCCGTCAGGGGAAGACGGTGCGGGAGCTCATGACGCCGGACGTCGTGACGGCGACGCCCGACACGTCGCTGGACGAGGCGTTCGAGATCATGCGGGAGCGGCCGATCGGCTCCCTCCCCGTGATGGAGGACGGGAAGCTGGTCGGGATCGTGACGGCGACGGACGTCCTGGACGCGCTCGCCCGCGGCGGCGCACGCGTGACGCGCTGGTACCGGGCTCGGAAGCCGGACAGCGTGAAGCGCGCGCCGTTCGCGGAAAGGATCCCGCGGGCGCAGAAGGTGGAGACGACGCGTGCGACGCCGCTCGAGGTGCCGGCCTACATCCGGTCCGTCGGGCCGGAGCTGGGCGTCGTCGAGCGGGACACGATCCGTCGCAAGCTGGGCCGCAAGCTGGGGAAGTTCGTGGCCCACATCGAGCGCGTGAGCGTGCGCCTCGAGGACGTGAACGGCCCCCGCGGCGGCGTCGACAAGCTGTGCCGGATCAAGGTCACGATGGTGGGGATGCCGACGGTCGTGGTCGAGAAGCAGCACGAGGACCTCTGGACCGCAATCGACGGCGCCCTCGCCAGCGCGCAGCGCGCGGTGCGCCGGGCCATCGAGAAGAGACGGACGCGGTGAGGGGCCGAACTGCTCGACACCACCAGGAGGCGGCGACGTGAGTGGATCCGAGAAAGACGACGAGCGCGCGCGCCCGGAGGTATCAGTACGCTACGTCCCGGACGCCCAACGATTCGAGGCCACCGTGCCCGGCTCGGACGATGTGGCGTTCCTGAAGGTCAAGCCGTCGCCCGAGTTCTGGACCTTCGAGCACACCGAGGTCCCGGAGAGCATGGAGGGACGGGGCGTCGGCAGCGAACTGGTGCGGCAGGCGCTGGCCCATGTCCGGGAGCGGGGAGTTACCATCAAGCCCGTCTGTCCGTTCACGGCTGCCTACCTCGAGCGGCATCCCGAAGAGGCGGACGTGGTGCATCCCGATTATCGCTGGATGGTGCAGTAGAACACGCCCGGCTGTCGGAAGGCGCGTGCCCACGCACCCGATCGCGTGCCGGGGCGCGCGGGCGTTCGCCGGCCGGTCGTTCGGCGCGCGCTGCGCACGCACGGCGGTGCGTCGTCGGTCCGCGCGTCCATCATCGTGGCCAGTGTCGCGACTCGTGGTTATCTTGAGCACGTCCGAAAACGCCTCCCAACCAACACCCTGGGCCGTCGCCATGTCCGAACGAATCACCAAGCTCCAGCGCTGGCTCGATCTCATCGCCTACCTCGTGGGTCGAAGGAGTCCGGCGGCCGTGGATGACATCATGGAGGAAGTCCCGGCCTACGCGGAGAAGTGGGGGACGGAGGACGAGACGGCGCGGGCGACGGCGCGTCGCACGTTCGAGCGGGACAAGGACGAGCTGCGGGCGCTGGGGATTCCGATCGAGACCGTGCCCTACCCGACCAACTACGGCCGCGAGGTGATCGAGGCGTATCAGATCAGGAAGAGGGACTTCTACCTGCCCTATCTGCGCATGGTGCACCAGGCGTCGCCGTCGGGGGAGCGGAAGCCGTACCACCTGGAGGAGGTGGTGCTGACGGAGGAGGAGGCGCAGGCGGCGGCGGACGCGCTCCATTTCGCGTCGCAGCTCCCGTCGTTCCCGTTCGCGCGGGAGGCGCGCTCTGCGCTCCGCAAGCTGGCCTTCGACCTGGACCCGGAAACGCTCGCGCCGACGCCGGAGCTGTACGTGGACCGGCCGGACGCGGACGCGGTGCTGGAGCGGCTGCGTCCGCTCTCGGACGCGCTCCTGGTGCGCAAGGTCGTACGCTTCCGGTATCACGGGATCTACCGGGGCGAGGCGACGGATCGGGAGGTGCGGCCGTACGGGCTCGTCTTCCTGCGGGGGAACTGGTACCTGGTCGGGCACGACGTCGGGCGCGATGCGATCCGCGTGTTCCGCGTGGGGCGGATGGAGAACGTCGAGGTCAATCGGAGCAAGCCACACACGCCCGACTACGAGATCCCGGAGGACTTCCGCCTCGACGACTACCTGCAGAAGGAGGCGTGGGAGCTGGGCGACGATCCGCCGATCCGGGCGGCGGTGTTGTTCCGTTTCCCGAGGTCGTTGTGGGCGGACCGGAACGGCTACGGCGAGCTGGTCGAAGAGCGGCCGGACGGGTCTGCGGTGCGGGTCTTCGCCGTACAGCAGGTGAATCCGTTCCTGCGGTGGCTGCTCAGCATGGAGGGGGAGGCGGAGGTGGTGTCGCCGGCGGAGCTGCGGGAGGAGCTGCGGGCGATGGCGCGCGAGGTCCTGGCGCTGCACGGCGGGGAGGTGGCGTGATGGCGACGTCGCGCAAGACGGCCACGGTGGGCACGACCGCCGCGGAGCAGCTCGAGCGGGTGCTGTACATGATCGCGGCGGCGAGCGGAAAGGCGGGCCGGTCGCTGCAGGAGCTGGCGGAGGTGCTCGGGGTGACGCCGGCGCAGGCGGCGCGGGACCTGGAGGAGGTGACCGCGCGGGCGTACTACCTGCGACCCGGTCCGATCGACGAGTTCCAGATCACGAACGATGGCCGGCGAGTCCACGTGTGGACGAAGGGGCAGTTCCGTCGTCCGGTCAAGCTCTCGCCGCTGGAGGCGCTGGCGCTGGGGTTGGGGTTGCGGGTGCTGGCGGCGGGCGCGGCTGGCTCGGCCGCCCGGCGGGAGGAGCTGCTCGCGTTCGCACGGCGGCTCGAGCGCGACATCGCGTCCGCGCCTCCGCAGGAGCTGCTCGAGCGGTTCGCGGTGGACGACGGCACGCCGGGCGACGGCTCGGTGCGCGCGGTGCTGCGTCGCGCGGCCGGGGCGCGGCGCCGCTGCCGGATCGTGTACCTGTCGTCGGGGCGGACGCGGCCGGAGGAGCGCGTCGTCTGCCCCTACGTGCTCGGGTTCGCGAACGGCGCGTGGTATCTGATCGCGCACTGCACGATGCGGGAGGACGTGCGGCTGTTCCGGCTCGACCGGGTCGTCGATGCCGAGCTGGTCGATGGCACGTTCGAGGTGCCGGAGGACTTCGACCCGGGCGCCTACATCGCCGGCGGGCGGCTCTACCGGGCGGGGGAGGAGGTGGAGGCGGTGGTGCGGTACTCGCCGCGGATCGCGCGATTCGTCCGGGAGCGGGGGCCGGTCGAGGAGCAGAGCGACGGGAGCGTCGTGGTGCGGCTGCGGGTGTCGGACCCGAGCTGGCTCGTGCGGCACGTGCTCATGCACGCGCCGGATGCGGAGGTGGTGGGGCCGGCGGAGCTGCGGGCGGCGGTGGCGCGGGCGGCGGAGAGGGTGTTGGGGAGGGAGGCGTAGGGGGCGCGCTTATTCTTGGCGCGGGCCGTTTGCGGCGCGGGCGACCGCATGGGGGCGCCTTTGGCGCGCGGGAGCGGCCCTCCGGGCGGTGACGGCCGCCGTTGGCGGCGGGGGGCGGCCGGCCTTCGGTCGGCGGAAGTTGCCGCTTCGCGGCGGGTAGCCGCGTCCGGTGCAGAACGGTCGGCGCTTGCGCCTGAGGATCCAACGGAGGTGCCGCTATTCCTACGATGTGACTCTCCCCGGCCGGCCGTCGTTCGCGGCGGCCGCATTCCTTCCTCGTGAGCCATGGAGGTGACGCCATGAAGCCACATGCGGTGGCGGTGGGTACGCTGCTCGGACTCCTCGTCTGCGCCGCGCCGGTGGGGGCGCAATAGGTCGCGGAGAAGCAGATGCCATCGGCGCTCACGGTCGGGGCGCGGTCGTTGTCGTTCAGCCTGACCGGCTCGGGCGGGGTCACGTTCGGCGTGTGGCGAATGAGGTCCGAGCGGACGAACATGGGGTGGGAGATCGGGGTCCAGGGCGCGTGGACCAGCGCCGATCAGGAGTACGACGACGGCCGCGCGGGCGAGCAGAGTCGCACGAACCTGTCGATCTCCGTCGGTCCGAGCTTCCGCCGCTACATCGAGATCGCACGCCCCGTCGTCCCGTTCGTGCACACCGGGGTCGGCGTGCGGTACTCGTATCGCCGCGTGGACACCGTATTGCCCAGGGATCCCACCGATCCCGATCCCGAGACCGTGGAGAGGGGCCGCTCCGGCGGGCTGTTCGGCTCCCTCGGACTGGGGCTGGAGTGGTTCCCGGTCGAGCGATTCAGCGTGTCCGCGTACACCGGCGTCGGTCTGGTCGCCGAGTACGGTCGGGGCGACCGGCCGGGGAGCGAGTCGAGCGCCTGGTCGGTCGGCCTCGACACGTTCACCACGGGGGTGCTCCTTCGCATCTACTTCGTGCCCGGGTCGCCGTCGACCTGATCTCGACCGGCAAGGCGTTCCTCGGGGGCGCCCAACATCACACCGGCGGGCCCCACCGGGTGTCACACCCTTCTCCTACCATTCCCTTACCTGGCGTCGCGGCGCAGTCGTCCACCGGAGCGACGGCTGCCTTCGCTCTTCTGCGTTCGAGACCGAATGTCTTGCGAGGCGAGCCTGCTGGCCTGTATCCTCGGCGAGCTGCTGCGCGAGCCGCCAACCGACTCGGCCTCACGGACGACGAAGACCTGCGCGCGATCGCGCACGCGCCGGGCGCCGCCGGACTCACGATTCCGAGATCCACATGATCCCCGACGCACGCACCCATCCTCGCCTGCTGGTCGAGCTGGCCCGGGTCACGAGGGAGGACCCGGTCGGCCGCAAGCTGCTGATCTGCCCGCGCCCCGCGGAAGGGCGGGAGTTGTTGCACTCCCTGGCGCTGGCGGGCGTGGCGTGGGTGGGGTGGGAGGTCACGTCGCTCCGAAAGCTCGCCCACGAAGTCGTCGCATTGGACGCGGCGCGCGAGGGGTGGCGTGCGGCGGACGAATTCGACGTCCACGCGCTCGTGGACGAGGCGATCGACGCGGTGGTGGCGCGGGGCGAGGCGGGTCCGTTCGCGACGGAGGCGGGGGCCGCGTTCCGGGACGCGATCCGGCGCAGCGTCGAGACGTTGCGGGAGGCGGGGATCGACGCCGCGACGGTGCGCCGCGCCTCCCGGCCGGGCGATGCGAAGATGGCGGCGCTCGCCGCGGTGCTCGAGGAGGTCGAGCAGCGGTTGGCCGCGCGGCGGCTGCTGGACAGGCCGGCGGTCCTCGCCGCGGCGGTCGAGGCGCTGCGGGACGGGCGCGTCTCGTTCCCGGACGGGTCGCTCTATCTCCTGCCGGGGCATCCGCTGGGCGGCGTGGCGGGGCGCTTTGTGCGGCTCCTCGTCGAGCGGGGCCGCGCCCGGCTCCTCCCCACGGACCCGGTGATCGGGCTGGAGGCGCCGGCGGGGGTGTTGTGGGGCGAGGGCGAGGAGGTGGGGGGTGGAGGCGCGCCGACCGGCGGACCCGGGACCGTGCATCGGGCTGACGACGAGACATTCTCCGCCGCCGACGCCGGGCGCGCGGCCGACGGACCGGCTGCGACTTCGATCACTGGATTGGATGGGAAGACGCGGGGTCTACCCGTGGGTTTCCTTTCCAACCTCCACGCCCCGCCAGACGGCGAGCCCGGGCCGGAGATCGAGTTGTTCGCCGCGGCGACGCCCACGGACGAGCTGCGGGAGGTGCTGCGGCGGGCGGTGGCGGCGGGGATCCCGTGGGACCGGATCGAGATCGTGGCGACCGATCCGCACGTCTACGGCGCGGCGCTGGACGGGCTCGCGCGGCGGCTCGGGATCCCGGTCACCTACGCGGCGGGGATGGACGCGCGCCGCACGCGTGTCGGCCGCGCGGCGGAGGCGTACCTCCGCTGGCTCGAGGAGGGGTACCCGGCCGAGATCCTGATCCGCCTGCTCGAGGCCGGCGACCTGGCGCCGCCGGACGGGGTGGGGGAGGTCACCGGCACTTCCCTCGCCCGTCGGCTGCGGCGCCTCCACGTGGGTTGGGGTTTGGACCGGTACCTTCCCGCTGTCGACCGGGCGCTCTCGGCGCTCCGCGAATCGCCGCCGCCGGACGAGGACGGCGACGAGGACGCGGCGCGCGAGCGGCGGGACCGGGAGGCGCGGGAGCTGGAAGCGCTGCGGGTGTTGCTCGGGCGGATCGTCGAGGCGACGCCGGCGCTCGCCGACCGCGCTGCGGCCGACCGGTCGCGGGCGTCGCCGGCCGAGGTCGCGAACGGGCTGCTCACGTTCCTCTCGCTCGTGCCGAAGGGCGACGTCGTCGAGAACACGGCGCGCGGCATCCTGATCCAGCGGCTCGAGCGGATGCGGGCGACGCTCACGCGGGAGACGACGGGGCGCGCGGCGATCGGGATCGTCCGCAGCCGGCTGGAGACGCGGGTCGCGCCATCGGCGGTGGAGGAGCGGGTCGCGCCGTGGACCCCCACCGGCGGACACCTGCACCTCGCCGACGTCGAGACCGGCGGGCTCTCGGGGCGCCCGTACGTCTTCGTGGTCGGGCTGGACGCGTCGAGCGTGTCGGCGGGCGGGGTCGACCCGCTCCTCGGCGACGCCGACCGCCATCGCCTGAACCGCGCGGTGGGCGCGACGGGCGCGGCGGGCGCGACGGGCGGAGCGCCGCCGCTCCCCCTCGCGGCCGAACGGGCGGCCGCGGCGCGGCACCGGCTGGCCGCGATGCTCGCGCGGCTGCGCGGACGGATCACGCTCTCGTACAGCGCGTGGGACGCGATGGAGGGGCGCGCCGTCGCGCCGGCGCCGGAGCTGCTCCAGGCGCTGCGGCTGCGCGAGGGCGACCCGTCGCTCACGTACGAGGACCTGCGGAAGCGGCTCGGGCCGCTCGTCTCCGCCGTCCCGCGCGCCGGGAGGCACGCCGAGGCCGCCGACGTGTGGCTGGACGCGCTCTCGACCGAGGACGGCGCGCTGCGCGCGGGCGTCGACGTCGTCCGCGCCGCGCACCCGGGGCTGGACCGGGGGCTCGCCGCCGCGGCCGAGAAGTCGCGCGACGAGGCGACGTCGTACGACGGCCTGATCCGCCCGCGGCCGGGGCTCGACCCGCGGCGCCGGGGCGCGGTCCTCTCGCCCTCCCGCCTCGAGGCGCTGGGCGCCTGCCCGCGGCGCTACTTCCTCCAGTTCGTTCTCGGCATCCAGCCCGTCCGCGACCCGGAATGGGATCCGGAGCGGTGGCTCGACGCCCTCGACCGCGGGACGCTGCTCCACGCCGTCTACGAGCGGACGCTCGACGCCGCCCGGCGGGTCGGGATCGACCCGGACGACGTCGCGTTCGAGGAGCTGGCGCTGCGGGTCCTGGGCGAGGAGATCGAGCGGACGCTGCTCCGTCGCCCGGCGCCCAACGACGCGGTGCTGGAGGCCGAGGCGGCGGAGCTGGAGGCGGATGTCCGCGCCTTCGTCGACATGATCCGCCGGACCCGGCCAGATTGGGAATGGCTGGAGCTGGACTTCGGGCCGGGGAAGCGGGAGGTGACGATCCCGCTCCCCGGCGGCGAGCTCCGCCTTGCCGGTCGGGTGGACCGGATCGACCGGACGCCGGACGGCGGCGTGCGCGTCGTCGACTACAAGACCGGAAGCCGGACGCGGTACCGGGCGACGCGGCCGTTCGAGGGCGGCCGGCGCCTCCAGCACATCCTCTACTCCCTTGCCGTGGAGCGGCTCCTCGGCCGGCCGGTCGAGGCGATGGAGTACCACTTCCCCACGGTCCGCGGCGAGACCGAGCGGGTCGTCTACCGCCGCGAGGCGATCGCCGACGGGCCCGCGGTCGTCGAGCTGCTCCTAGAGATCGCCGCCAGCGGCCACTTCCTCCCGACGGACGATCCCGAGGACTGCAAGTTCTGCGATTTCCAGGCGGTTTGCCGCGCCCGGACCGACGACTACGGCAAGACGACCTGCCCCGACGTGGCGTGGGCGAAGGCCGCGCTCCAGGCCGACGCCCCGGAGTACGCGCGACTCAGGACCCTGCGAGAGCAGTATGCTTGACTGGACGCCGCCGGATCAGGAGCAGCGCGACCGCATCCTGAACGACCTCGACACGAACCTCCTCGTCGAGGCAGGCGCCGGGTCGGGGAAGACGACGGCAATGGTCGGCCGCATGGTGCAGCTCATCCGCACCGGGCGGGCGGAGGTCGACCAGATCGCCGCCGTGACCTTCACCCGCAAGGCCGCGGCGGAGCTGCGGGAGCGGTTCCAGGAGCGGCTGGAGCGGGAGTACCGGAGCGCGCTGGAGTCCGGCGACGACGCGGCGCGCGACCGATTCGGCCGCGCCCTCGCCTCCCTCGACGGGTGCTTCATCGGAACGATCCACAGCTTCTGCGGCCGGCTGCTGCGGGAACGGCCGCTGGAGGCGGGCGTGCCGCCGAACTTCGAGGAGGTGAGCGATTCGGACGAGAAGCGGCTGCGCACCGAGAGCTGGGTGCGGTTCCTGGACCGGCTCTCCGGTCGGAAGTCGCGGCTGCTGAAGCGGCTGGCCGAGGTGGGGCTGCGCCCCGCCCAGCTCCGCGGGGCGTTCGAGGAGCTGAGCGCGAACCCGGACGTGCGCTACCCCGCCGAGCGGGTGCCCCGGCCGACGTCCGCCGAGATCGCGCCGGTCCGCGCGGCGCTCGAGGCGCTGCTCCAAGACTCGCTGCGCCTCCTCCCGGACCAGGAGCCGGAGGGCGGCTGGGACGAGCTGCAGCGCAAGGTGCGTCGCCTCGACTTCACCCGCCGGTTCCCGGGGTGGCGGCGCACTGTCGACTTCTTCGATGCGCTCCAGCTCGCGGTCACGGCGAGCAGCAAGGTCACGCAGTACAAGTGGGGTGACGCGAAGGAGGCCAAGGCGGCGGCGAAGGCGCTCGGCGAACGGTGGGAGGAGTTCGCGGCCGAGGGCGGCGCCGCGCGCGAGCTCCTGGACCGGTGGCTGGCGCATCGGTACCGCATCGCGCTGCGCTTCGCCCGCGCGGCGGCGGGGCACTACGCCGCGGAGCGTCTCCGCCTGGCGCGGCTGAACTTCCAGGACCTGCTGCTCCGAGCCGCGGCGCTGCTGCGCGAGCACCCGGAGGCGCGGCGCGAGCTGGGCGAGCGCTACCGCTTCGTCCTGGTCGACGAGTTCCAGGACACCGACCCCATCCAGGCCGAGGTCCTCTTCCTCCTCGCCTCGGACGACGTGGATGAGTCGCGCTGGACGCACGTGACGCCGCGACCCGGCGCGCTCTTCGTCGTCGGGGACCCGAAGCAGAGCATCTACCGCTTTCGGCGCGCGGACATCGCGGTCTACAACCAGGTCAAGGCGCGCTTCCAGGAGTTCGGCGCGGTGCTGACGCTCACGGCGAACTTCCGGTCGCGCAAGCCGATCGAGACGTTCGTGAACCGCGTCTTCGACGGCCCGTTCCCGCCGCAGGCGACGGAGCAGCAGGCCGCGTTCGCGCCGCTCGCCGTCGCGCCGGGGCGCTCCGACCACGAGGGGGTGTTCTGGTACCGCGTCGAGCCGGCGGACGGGCGGGGACAGATCACCGGCGCGCGGGTCGCGGGCCCGGAGAGCGAGCTGCTGGCGTCCTGGATCCGGGAGCGGATCGACCGGGGCGAGCGCCGCCCGGGCGACTTCATGATCCTGACCTGGACCAAGAACCACCTGTCCGCGTACGCGCGGGCGCTCGAGGCGCGGAACATCCCGGTCCAGGTCTCGGGCTCGGGCGTCGGCGCCGAAGAGGAGCTGGCGGAGCTGATCCTTCTGCTGCGCGCCCTCGCCGACCCGGGCGACCCGGTCCTCACCGTCGCGGCGCTGCACGGGCTCTTTTTCGGGCTGTCGTTCGAGGAGCTGTACGAACACGCCGCGGCGGGGGGGAAGTTCTCGTTCGTGGGAGACGGGGGGGCCGGCGGTGCCGGAATGGGCGCGGGTGGCCCCGTCGCCGCAGCGCTCGCGGTGATGCGCGAGTTCTGGGAATGGACGCGGGCTTTCCCCGCGGACGTGGCGGTCGGGAAGATCGTGGAACGGCTCGGCGTGCTCCCTTACGCCGCCGCGGGCGAGCTGGGCGCGACGCGCGCCGGCGCGCTGGTCTACGCGCTGGACGCCCTCCGTGTGGCCGCGCTGGACGG
Organism: bacterium; assembly: GCA_003242735.1. Lineage (NCBI taxonomy): Bacteria > bacterium. The sequence continues at coordinate 12,392 of QGVH01000036.1, forward strand.
CGCGACGTCGCTCCCGGACGCGATCGAGGTGCTGGAGCAGGCGCTGGCGCAGGAGGTCGACGCGCCGCTCGCGCCCGGGGCGGAGGACGTCGTCCGGGTGATGAACCTGCACAAGGCGAAGGGGCTGGAGGCGCCCGTCGTCGTGCTTGCGTACCCGGCCGCGGACAGGGATCACCCGCCGACCCGGCGCATCACGCGGGACGCCGACGGGAACGCCGTCGGATACGTGCTGGTCCAGGACGCGACGCGGCGGCACGGCGGCGTGATCGCCCGGCCGCTCGATTGGGACGCGCACGCGGCGGCGGAGGCGGAGTTCCTGGCGGCGGAGGATGTCCGGCTGCTGTACGTGGCGGCGACGCGGGCGGCCGAAGAACTCGTCGTCGCCCGGTGCGACAAGACCGAGGCCACGTCGTGCTGGTCGCTGTTCCACGAGGCGCTGGACGACCCGGCGGTGGCGACCGGGTTGAGGCTCGCGGCGACGCCGCGACCCGAGCGGGAATCGCTGGACGAGCCGGCGTCGGAGATCGTGCGGCGGATCGAGACGCTGGAGGCGCGGCGCAACGAGCTCGCCCGGCCGACGTACCGGATCGCGGCGGTGACCGCGCGGGTGAAGGAGGCCGCGGGGCCACCCTCGACCCCGGACCCCGGCCAGGGCGAGGGCGTGGGCGAGGACGTGGGCGGTGGCGATGCGGTGTCCGAGGCGGAGCGCGGCGCCGACGGCGAGGCCTCGCTGGGTGGGAGTACGGGCGCCGTCGGCCGCGGCGCGGAGTGGGGCACCGCGGTGCACGTGGCGATCGAGGCGGCAGCGCGGGGCGCGACGGGCGAGACGTTGCGGGCGGTGTGCCGGGCAGCGCTGATCGAGAACGAGCGGCCGGTGGACGATCGGGGCGAGCCGACGGAGCTGGATGAGCTCGTCGCCCTCGTCGAGCGCCTCGGCCGCTCACGCCTCTGGGAGCGCGCGCAGCGGGCGGAGCGGCGGCTGGTCGAGGTCCCGTTCTGCATCGCGCTGCAGCCGTCAGAGGTTCGAGCGCTCGGGCTGGCGGAGCCCGGCGCCGAGGATCGCACCGAGGTCGTCGAGGGCGTCATCGACCTCGCCTTCCGTGAGGACGACGGCTGGGTGATCTGCGACTTCAAGTCCGACGCGGCGCCCGGCGCGAAGCCGGAGCGGGTCGCGCAGTACAGGAAGCAGGTCGAGCTCTACGCGGTCTGCTGGGAGCGCTTGACCGGCGAGAAGGTGAAAGAGCGGGTTCTCTTCTTCGCACACGACGGCCGGGAAATGGTGTGGTAGCCGGCCCCGGCCATGTCGCCGTCTCGATCCCTGCCGAGAAGTACACGCCGAATCACCCTCCACGGCGTGATGCCGCCTTGCTCATCGACGGTTTCCAGCCCAAGACCTTCGCGCTCGCACGCAGCATCGCCGATGCCGGGACGAGCATCAAGAGCGCGTCGCGCGCGGCAGCGGCCACGGGGTACCGTGCCTGTGCGACACGCCCCATCCGGGCGGACGCGCGCATGACCATGCGGGTCCTCGCGAGGCGCGCGCGGTCGTAGGCGGCGAGCGCTGCCGCGATGTCCTCGGGCGCGCGGAGCGGTGCGGCTGCCGCTGGCGTGGCGGGCGAGCGGGTCGGTGAGGTTGCGACGTCGTCAACGCATCCGAGCACGGCGCACAGCGTCACCGCGTCCTCCAGCGCCTGGCATCCGCCCTGGCCGAGGTCAGGCGTCATGGCGTGCGCGGCGTCGCCGAGGAGGACGACGCGGCCGCGGTGGTAGGTCGGGAGCGGCGTCGCCAGGTAGCGGATGTCGTGGAGCAGGAGCGACTCCGGGCGTGTCGCGCGGATGAGCGCGGGGATCGGGTCGTGCCAGTCGCGGTAGAGGTCGAGGAGGTCGTCCAGCGTATCCTCGCGGTGCGAGCCGGCAGGCGCGGTGAGAACGGCGAACCAGTAGACCTGCCCATCCCCGAGCGGGACGATGCCGAAGCGCATCCCGCGGCCCCACGTCTCGGTGGCGCCGAAGTCGCGGCTGCCGGCCGGTGCATCGTCGGCGGAGACGATGCCACGCCACGCGATGTAGCCGGCGTACACGGGCGCCGGGTGGCCGGGGAAGATCGCGGCGCGGATGCGGCTGTCGATGCCGTCCGCCGCGACGACCAAATCCGCCTCATCCTCGCCCGGGCCGTCAGGGCCGACGAAGGTGACCGTGGGACGCGCGCCGTCGCGGACCGTGGTGACATGATGGCCGGTGCGGATCGCCGCTTCTGGGATGCCGCGGGCGAGGATCTGGTGGAGCGTGGCGCGGTGCAGCGCGAAGGAGGGGACGCCGAAGCGAGCCTCGAGCGCCTCGACCGGCGTGCGGAGTAGCCACCGGCCACTCGGGGTGCGGATCCCCAGCGCGCCGTGGGCGGATGACTTCTCGCGCAGCTCGTCGCCGACGCCCAGCCAGTCCAGTGCGCGCACTGCGTTGGACGCGAGAGTGATCCCGGCGCCGACGGGGCGGAACGACGTCGCCTGCTCGTAGACGACGACATCCCAGCCGCGAGCCAGGAGCCCGCGGGCGACGGCGAGCCCACCGATGCCGGCGCCGACGACGATCGCTCTCATCAGCAGAAACCGGGAACGAGATCCGGAAGTCGCTCCACCAAGGAGCATCCCGGGCCCAATCTGGGGTGTAGGGTGTCGGGCGGGAAGGTCAGCCGAGAGGCGATTGCGCTGAAGGCAGGGCCGGCGCTCGACGTGGGTGTGCAGTGTTCAGTCCGCGTGTATGCGGCTGGGGCGTTTTCTTGGCTCGAACCCGCTTCGGCCGCGCAGTGCTCCGCCCGCGGGTGGGTACGGGTGTGTGGCCCGGCCACGGAGCACGAGGGGCCGAACGACCCTCACGGGGAAAGGGAGGACGTGGTTGAGGGTACCGTCCCGGTCTGCGTATGACGCGGCTAATTGGTGCGAACCTGCGCCCCGCGGCGTCCACGCACGGCGCCAGGCCGCGGGCTCGCACCGGGAGGGACGATCTCCGCCGGCACCGGGTGAGACGCCGGCGGCGGAACGACGGGAGGGGATTCTTTCGTGGCGAAGAACACGACGCTCGATTGGTCGCGCGGCGCGGCGACGGACGACGGGACGGGCACGCGCGGATCGGTGCTCGCCCGCGAGTCGCGGCGCTGGGCGCAACTGCTGCTGGGGCTGTTCGTCTACGGTCTCGCGTGCGCGCTCATGATCCGGAGCGAGTTCGGCCTGGGCCCGTGGGACGCATTTCACGTGGGCCTGCATCGTCTCACGGGGATGAGCGTGGGTGTGGCGAGCATCGTGGTCGGGGTTGTGATCGTCGCCGGCACGTGGTTCATCGGCGTGCGGCCCGGCCCCGGCACGCTGGCGAACATGGTGTTGATCGGCGTCTTCATCGACCTGCTGCTGCCCGCGCTCCCATCCGCGACCGGCTGGCTGCGGCCCGTCTACCACGCCGCCGGGACGCTGCTCACCGGCTTCGCGACGGGGCTGTACATCGCGCCGGGTCTGGGCAAGGGCCCGCGGGACGGCATGATGCTCGGCATCGCGGCCCGGACGGGATGGTCGGTGCGGCGCGTGCGCACGGTGATCGAGCTCACGGTGCTGGTGTTGGGCTGGGCGCTGGGCGCGACCATCGGGCTCGGCACCATCGTCTTCGCGCTCGGCAGCGGCCCCGCGACGCAGTGGGGGCTGCGGGTGTTCGGGGTGCGGGTGGGGAATGAGAGGTGAGGACGGGCCCGAGCGGGTGGCCGGTGCGTTGCTCGAGTCACCAGCGGAAGCCGATCCCGCGCGAGGGCGGAGTGGCCGGGAGATCTCGGGACCGTGGGCCCACCCGATTCGAGACGGAGGGCGGCTGGGGGCTACGACAGCCGTGTCCGCGTCCCGCTGCGCACGCCCGCCGCTGCGCCGATCCCGACGGCCAGCGGCGCGGTGAGGGCGAAGGCGGGGTCCTCGCGCACGCCGGGGAGGATCCAGACGAGTGCGCCCACCGCGAGCGTCCCGATCACGCCTGCCAGCAGCGGCATGTGGCCAGGCAACTCGGGTCGCCCGAACGCCCGCCGCCGTTCGACGAGCCGCCCTACCCGGAGATAGACGAATCCCGCGAGAACGAGGAAAGTCACGAGGATCTTGACGAGGGTGCCCATGGACGGTCTCCTCGGATTCCGCTCCGGGGAGGCGCATGGGGCGCGGGATCGAAGGTAATGGTTGGGCGTGCGGGAGGGCAATGGGGAAGGAGACGGCGCGGCCCGGCAATGGCCGCGCAGAGGGTGAACCCTACGGACCTGTATCCTCGCTTCTTGCCCGTCTGGCCAGCTGAAGGCGTACCCGGCCGACATTCGGGTACCAGTTCGCCAGCGCGGACACGGTTGCCAGGGCTCCACGAAGCTGCTCGACTTGAGATCGTGGATCGGCCCTCACATCGATCTCGGGTGTGGGGCACCAGACCACGCGCTCTGTTTGCCCTCGCTCGCCGATGAACGCACCTGGCAGCGGTGCCAGCGCAAGTGCCGCACGCAGTGTCTCCTCGTCGAAGGACTTCTTCGGAAAGACCAGTTCCGCCCAGTGGTCGCGCATACGGTAGCGCAGCAACACTCCCCCTCGCTTGCCCGGGAACGAAAAGTAAACCCATTCGCCTTCCGATGAGTTGGTGATGCCGAGGTGAGGGAACGCACTACGGAGCTCCTCGCGGATCAATTCGTAGAGCTCGGGGAATTGGGGTTTCCCTCCGCGCCCCGCCGTCCGTCCATTGACGCCACCACGACGAGTGGACCGTCCTTCCCGCGAACGATCCAGCATGTGATCGAGCAGTGCGACGATGTAGGCGCTGCGTGGCTGGAGATCCCGATTCGACGCAACCCAATCGCGAATGCTCTCGATGGAGACGTGGTAATCGAACGCCGCGGTATCCTCTGAGTACCTTTCGGGATAGCCGAGGGGCGCGATCAGCACTGTGGCGGCGCGATCCGCTTCACCATCCTCCACATATCTCTTGGCGCGCTCCGCGTACGCCGCGGCCTGGCCGGGCTGGCACTCCGCTTCGATCTTGTCTTCGATCAAGATGCGAATGCGCGAGCCATTAAAGGTCCATAGCGCCTCGAGGTCGGACTCGCGTCCATCGAATCCGATCACCGAGTGCCATGCCCCCTCGAGCGACAAAGAGGCGTCATCCGCGCGCGGTAATCCGATCGTCGACTCGAGGAGCCACCTGCCGAACTCCGGGCTCGTATAGATGAGATCCAGGAGCAGTAGGTCCAAGTCTCTCTCGAACAGCGATCGCCAAACTGCCCTTGATCGGGAAGCGAGCACCACAGTGTGATCTGGATGTATGACCATTGCGAACGAGCGCCTCTTGGACTCACAACGATCTTAGGCCGTGGCACGATCGCTCCGAACGAGAAGCGCTGTCGGACATCCGGTCCCATCACTCCCTCGTTGGATCGATCCTGCAAGTCAGCCGCGCCGTCCCCTACTCATCTTCGAACCCGTGACTCTCGAACTTCAGCGTCCGGCTGTTCTCCGTGACCACCCGCACGACGTTCTCCGGCACGCCGTCCGGGATTTCCGCCTCGATCTCGAGTGTGACGCGGACGCGGGCACCGACGAGGCTCGCGAGGTGCGCGATCACTTCCTCAGCGATGCGGCCGGCATCCCGCCCGACGCGCGTTGGATCGAGGCTGACGGAGCCGTGGTAGCGCGTAGGGCGGCGGCTGGTCGGTTGCTGCCCCGCCTGACGCGGTTCTACTGCGGCCACGCCTGCTGCGCCACCAGCTCCGAGCGGCGTCCCGCCATCCGGCATGCCGCCGCCCGGTGCGGTCACCCCAACAGGCTTCTCGGCCTCCAACTGCGCTCGGGCCACCTCGGGCTTGACCAGAAGGCCGAGATCGTCGACCCCGACGGTGACGTGCTGACCCGCACGGAGCCCACGGTAGCGGCCTTGCTGCTCGTCGTAGCTCTCGGCGTAGGCGAATGTGTCCTGCTCCCACGTGAGCAGGCCGAGGCCGTCCTGGATCGCGCGGGTCAACACCTCCGGGCTCTGGAGACGCGGGAGATACGGGTAGCTGGCGAAGTCCTCCACGAGCTGCCGGATGGACACGTGGTCGCCGCGCCAGAGGGGGACGCGGTCGAGCTCCATCCTGAGCCGTGTGGGCCCCAAGGCCGTGACGAGGAGCTCGTCCTGCCTCAGCTTCTTGCTCGCGCGGACCGCCAGAGCGTCCTGACCGGAGAGGCGGATCGCCTGCCACTCGATCGGCGACTGCGGGGTCTGCTGCACCGGCACGAGCAACCACTGGTACGTCTCCGGGATCCGGGCCGTCACCGCCGTGTCCGCGGCCTGCCTTTGCATCTCGGCCTGCCGAACCTGGAAAGGCGTCAGGTTCAGCTCCTCTTTCTCGGCCACGATCGAGTCCCACGCCAGGTACGAGCAGACCGCCGCCTCCAGGTCCTGGTACCGGGTCCGGTCCGCGGCCAGGAACACCAGCGTGTTGCGGAAGCGCCGGGGCGCGTTCCCGCGCGACTCCAGGATCGCTTTCGCGGCGACAAGCGCGGGGCTGTCTGCCTCCCTCCCGTAGAGGTGGTCCGGCCCCAGGACGACGAGACGCGTGTCGACGTCATCGGCCACGTCCTGGCCCGAAACCGGGAGCGGGTGCACGCGAGGGAAATCGCCGGTCTTAACGAGATCTTTCCGCAGCCGCCGGTCGATCTCCCGGAAAATGGCATCCCGGTCCCGCTTGAGCTGCTCGGCGCGATCCTCCGCGAGCTTGGTGACCGTGGGCTGCGTGTCGTACCAGTACCGCGTGCCGTCGTGGTAGAGGTGAGTCGCCTGGGCCGTGAGCCGGCGTAGTGCGTCGCCGAAGACGTTCGGCGGCTCGCCCGGCATGACGCAGCCGAGATAGATCCGCCGGTCCTCTAGGCCGCGATTCGCCATGCCCGTCGTCGGTGCGGAGCCGAGATAGATCGTCCGGGCCACGCGCCGCGCGGCGGCGTAGCGCCCCAGATTCGGGACCTCATTGTCCAGCCGCTGCGGGAGCGAGTCCGGCCCGTCCACGTCCTTCTCGATGATCGGCGTCCAGTTGTCCGACAGATACCGGGTCAGCTCGAAGCGGACGCGGTCGTCATCCATCGGGATCGTGGACGGCAGGATCAGCGGGTTGCGGTCTCCTCTCTCCCAAAGCGAGTGGATGACGGCGGCCATGAGGCGCAGCACGCCCCGGGTGCGGTGGAACGTGACCAGCGTCCCCCAATCGTTGTAGAGCCGTTCGAAGACCTCCGGGTGGATCGGGTAGGCCGCACGGATGCGCTTCTCGTACTCTGGATCCCGACATTCGGGCGGGAATTCTTGGCTCTGGTTGCGATACAGCTCATAGAACGCGCGGGCGACGTTGTCGCGGTCGACGAACTGCTTCGGATCGACCATCGGTTGGAAGAGGCGCCGCCGCACGATCTCGAAGCTCTCCTCGGCCGTGGCCGGCCGCCACGACGTCTCGACGCGGCCGATCACGTTCCGCAGCCGCGCGAGCGCCTCCCGGCCACGCTGGCCGCCGACCTCGACGTCGTCCACCGACGTCCCGCCGGCGTTGGCGGTGTCCGAAGCCGGGAGGCTGATCACCAGCAGGCAGTGCTTCGACAGCTTGGCCGACTCCGTGAGGGCCTGGGCGAAGCTGAACTGGGTCTCGAAGCTCCCGCCTGGCAGGTCGTCCTCGTCGTGGAGCTGCCGGGCGTACGCGACCCACTCGTCGATGAGGATCAGACACGGGCCGTACGCGTCGAAGAGCTCGCGGAGCGCGTCACCGGGGTTGGTCGCACGCTCGTCGTCGGCGCGGATCCGCTCGTACGCCTCCTTGCCTCCGAGCTGCCACGCCAGCTCGCCCCAGAGCGTGCGGACCACGGTGCCGTCGGGCTTTGTGACCGGGTTGCCGGGCGAGATCTTGTTGCCCACGAGAACGACGCGGCGCACCGCGGGGAGCGACTCCACCCCCGCTTCCTGCAGCACTGCCTCGATTCCGACCAACTCTGTGGGCGGCGTCCCGGAGAAGAGGTGGTAGAGCGCCAGCATCGAGTGCGTCTTCCCGCCGCCGAAGTTGGTCTGGAGCTGGACGACGGGGTCGCCGCCCTTGCCGGTGAGACGCTGGATCGCGCCGACCAGCAACCGCCGGAGGCTCTCGGTGAGGTACGTGCGCCGGTAGAACTCGACCGGGTCGCGGTACTCCGCGCTCCCCTGACCGAGGTGGACCTGCCAGAGGTCCGCCGCGAACTCGGCTTGCTGGTACCGGCCGCTCGCCACGTCCGGGTGCGGCTCGACGACCTCGCGCCACGGCTTGAGCGTCCCCGTGACCTGGCTCTCGACCGCCCCCGCATTCTTCCGCCGTTCGTTTCGCGCCTGCTCCTCGAAGCGCACCCGGAGCAGCTCCATCCGTGCTTTCTCCAGGTCCTCGACCTGGGGCGCGGAGACCGCCGTGAGGAGGCGGATCGCCGAGTCGATCGCGCGGTACGCGTCATCCGTCGAGAACGGGCGCTGGTGCGCCCAGCGGTTCCGCACGTCGCGCAGCTCGCTGACCAGCGACCGCTCCGCGTGGCCGAGCGTCCTCCGGAAGACGTCGTTCCACGCCTCCCACATCAGGCGGAGCAGCGGCGCCACGTCCCACTCGGGGAACGGGAGATCCAGGTTCAGCCGGTCGTCCTGGACAAAGCGCTTCGCCTCCTCGCGGGCGCTACCACCGTAGACGTTCGTGAACTCACGCTCCACGAACGGCGCGAGGCCGTCCCGCAGCAGGTCGAGCGCGCGACCGACGCGGTCGCGGTTGGTGATCGCCATGGTTGGTGGCTTCTCGTATCGGTGGTGTCGCTATTAAAGGTAAGTTACCGAAGAGTCATGACATAGGCGCCGTCGTCAGGTGGGCGCCAGGGTGTCGATACGGTATTGACGCCGTGATTGCACCTCGCTATCATACATATGCGCGGTCAGGAGCGGGTTCGCCCGAGCGAGCCCCAGCGGACAATTGGGTCTGCCCTGATCGCGCCTTTTTCATGTCTGCCACCTGTGCCCTACGGCCACACGCGCTCGCTCACGACGTGGGGCGCACAGAGGTCCCGCCAAAGGTGGACAATCGCTCGGTCGCTCTCCGAGTACCGCGCTTCGTGAAAGCCCTTCTCACGGAATATCTTGCCGTACCGGTTTCGCACGAAGGCCACACAGTCCGCGAGCTGGATCAGCCAGCTGTCCTGCGACGGAACGTAATGGACCGTATCGATTAAGTACCGAATGTGGCGGGCCCGGTACCCGTGCTCGGTTCCATACTGACGCCAGGCGGCGAACCCGCTTACCACATCCCGGCGAACCTCATTCTGCTCGTCGGCCACGATGAGCCCGTAGATAGGCTCGCGAGCAGCAAACAGGTCAGGAGCCGGTTGCATGGCTTCCAACCACTCATCCACCTGTTCAACAAGATACATGAAGCCAAGGCGGTGAGGGTGGTCGGGCGGGTAGCCCTTATCGCGTGCCCGGTCCTTGTGTGCGGCCTTGTTGATGCCTCGCACGAACAACCGCACGCCAAATCGACCGATCAACGAGAGCAACTCGTTGAAAAGCCTCACGCGGTCGGCCACCGACAACTGGCGGTAATCGGTCGTCCGGCCACTGAATATATGGGCCCCGTGGAATTCAAAATCTGCTGCCCTCGCGCGAAGCCCGAAATATCGCCCCGCGATGGCGAGCATCTCCGTCTCGATCTGCGTGACCATCGCGGGGGTTGCAGCCAGCGCGATCAGCCAGTGGATCGGCTGATCCGGTGAGTCGAGGTTGGCCCCGGTGTTCCCACTCTCGTCAATGTAAACCAGGTACATCATTCGATCCACCGTGCTTGCATCGCTACGGCCGGGTCCGCGCCTTCCCCGACACCGGGGCGCCTCCCATCATCAGGTCAGCTCCAACTGGGTCTCCTGGCGGCCCCGGCTCGCCGCGGCCTGCGCCAGCCTCACAATCTCCGGCCAGCTCTGCACGAGCGCGTTGTAGGAGAGCGCCTCCTTCGCCCGCTTCTTCCGCTCGCAGATCGTGTAGAGCCTATAGGCCAGCTCGCGGGCTACATCGGCCTTGCTCCCAAGCTTCGCCACCAGCTCCGCCGCGCCGGCTTCGCCTTCCGCTTCCAGCACGCGAATCAGGTGATGCACGATCTCCCACACGGTCAGGCGGGCGTCTGTGGACGGGTCCCAGTCCGCGGGGAGCTCGGTGGGGGCCAGGAGCCGGACCTTGCCAGCGCGCGAGGTAACGATGCCCGCATCCACCATCCCTGAAACGCTGGTGTTCTTGGCCTTCGAAAGCGTCTCGGCCACACCGTACTCGCCTTCCTCGAAGCCGAACTGCTCGAACCACGCGACGGCCCAGCGGGTGTCGGCGTCGAAGTCGCCCTCCTGCTCCGCCAGGACCTCGTCCAGCACCTGGTTGATGAGCGCCAGGGCTTCTCGGACGGGAAGCGGCTGGCCTGCCGCGTCCAGCACTTTCGAGTACTGCGTAAAGACCGCCATTCCAGGTCCGATCGCGGCTTGAGCAAGGTCGACCGGTGCGATGTTGCCGTGCTGTAGGAGACGCAATGCCTTTGGAAGCTCATCCTTGAGGCGCCGCTGGAACTCTTGCCGCGTGGCAATTGGCGCGTCTGCGGGGCGTGGGCGGCAGACTAGGACGATGCTGGAGGCGAGGGCGCTCACGTTCTTCTTCAGGTTGCCTGTGTACTCTGTTCGTACAGGCCACGTACCCGAGATGGCGAAGCCAGACTTGATGACCGCCTCTAAGAAGGTTTCCCAACCTGTTCTCGAGACCTCTCCGTTACCCTCCGTTTCTGACTGCTTGAAGGCGTAGTAGATCGTTACGGGGAATTCCGAAAGCGCCTGAGTGGGCAACCGATACATCGCCTTGGTCATTCCATTCAGGAAGAATTTTTCGGCCTCTTCTTGTCCCCCATGTCGATACGGTGTCGCGACGAGTTCTTCTGCTTTAGGAACTGCCACCGTGGCAAACAGGCTTGGAAACACTCGTTGGAGCGGGCGACGAAGCCACATATAGAAGAAGTCAGAAAGATCTGCGTAACCGATATTGTCGTAATACGGAGGGTCCGTAGACACAATTTTATTGGCGCTAATGGACTGCGTCATCGCATCTGCCTGGCATACTACGCCAATAGGTGAGGCTGGCGCCGCCGTTTCGAGAAACTTGACCGACTGGCTGATTCCGGCCAAGAAGTTGCCCGAGGAGTCGCTAAGGGGATTTGCTTCCGCGAAGTCCCAGACCATCGGGATGGCTTGTCGCCCAAACGTGCTAGTGACGGTATCACGGCCTGAATGCCAGGAGCACAATGACGACCAGTAATTGCCGCCCTTGTCGACAGCGAACGCCAGATACACCCCCACCG
>QGVH01000037.1 GCA_003242735.1 bacterium
ATCCGAACGCTGTGGAGCCAACCTGTAGTCGCCCGAGCCACGCCCTAGCAGGACCCCGGATCCGTTCCGGATGTCAGGATCAGTACCCAGAATGAGGAGCGATAGGCCCGAGGAAGCTCAGCCACCCACCTCCCTCCATACCGGAGGCACGAGAGCCCGCGCCATGCCCAACCACCCCACCCTCCAGCTCCTCCTCGCCGAGCGCACGCTCGACCTCGAGCCCGCGCCGCTGTTGCACACGCCGCCTCGGACGCTGAGCACGCCACGCGAGCGGCTGCGCGACCGCATCGAGGGCATGCTGCTCGGCCTCGCCATCGGCGACGCGCTGGGCAACACCACCGAGGGGCAGGCGCCACGGCTGCGCCGCGAGGCCCACGGCGGCGTCATCCGCGACTACCTGCCCAATCCCCGCGCAGGCGGCCGGGCCGTCGGGCTCCCGTCCGACGACACACAGCTCGCGTTCTGGACGCTGCGCCGCCTGCTCGAGGACGGGCGCGTCGAACCCGATGCGCTGCTGCGCGAGTTCGCGAGCCGACCCATCTTCGGCATCGGGCAAACCGTGCGCGAAGCGCTGAGGCGCTACCGGAGCGGCACGCCGTGGTACGAGACTGGTGTACCCTCGGCCGGCAACGGCGCGCTCATGCGGATCGCACCTGTTCTGATCCCGCATGTCGCGAGCCCCTCATCCGAGCTGTGGGCCGATGCCGCGCTCGCGGCCATGATCACCCACAACGACCGCGGCTCCACCGCGACATGCATCGCCTTCATCGCCCTGCTCTGGGAGCTGCTCGATCGCGACGACGTGCCCGCGCCCGGGTGGTGGCTGGACACCTTCGTCGCCATCGCCCGTGAGCTGGAGGGCGATACGACCAGCTACACGCCGCGCACGCTGCGCTTCGAGTACCAGGGGCCGATCTGGCGCTTCGCCGCGGAACGGGTACGTGAAGCGCTCGCCGAGGAGCTCGATGCGATCGACGCGGGCGACGCATGGCTCTCGGGCGCCTATCTCCTCGAGACCGTGCCGTGCGTGCTCTACATCCTCTGCCGGTACGGACACGATCCGGAAGAGGCGATCCTGCGGGCGGTCAACGACACGTGGGACAACGACACGGCGGCGGCCATCGTCGGTGCAGCCGTGGGTGCGCTGCACGGGCGGCGGGCCCTGCCGCAGCGCTGGATCGCGGGTCTGCTCGGCCGCACCGCCGCAGACGACGACGGCGAGGTGTTCCGGTTGGCAGAGGCGGCGGTGGAGCGGTGGGTGGGCTGAGCGTCACGGCGCAGCCGTGTCCCTCCGGGGGGCGCCGCATCCCCCGGGCAGGGGCACCGTCTCCGCCCCAACCCAAACGCCACCGGCCGCGCCAGGCCCCATTGTCCGCTGTCGGCGCTGCCCGCTAGGTTGCCTCGACGGCGTCGCGAACGGGGCCGCCCCCCCGGGCCGCCCACACGGGACCTTGCTCCGACCCTTTCAGCGAAATGCCTCGTCTGCTGCACCTGGCCGACGTCCACCTCGGTGCGTCGTTCGCCGGCTTCGGCGACCTCGCCGCGAGCCGGCAGGCAGCGGTGCTGGACGCGTTCCGTGCGATCCCCGAGCTCGCCACGCGGAACGGCGTGCATGCGGTGCTGATCGCCGGCGACCTGTTCGACCGGCCCCGGCCGCCGGACGCGGTCCTGGCCGCGGCGCGCGAGACGCTGCGGCGGATGGTGGAAGCCGGGCTGCACGTCTTCCTCGTGCCGGGCAACCACGACCCCATCACCGTACACCCGCACCCGTACCGCGAGCTGCCGCCGGGCGTGCACTTCTTCGGCGAGCCGGTCTTCGGCGCACCGGTGTCGGTCGAGACACCGGCGGGGCCGCTGCACGTCTACGGCATCGCGTTCGACCCCGCGAAGGAACGTGATCCGCTGCGCACCTTCGAGCGGAAAGACGCGCCGGGCGTGCACGTGGTCCTGCTGCACGGATCGGTGCAGGGCACGCCCCACTGGTCGGCGTCGCCCAACGTGCTCCGGCTGACCCCGGAGGCCCTCGCCGCGCTCGACGTGGAGTACATCGCACTGGGCGACCATCACCGTTTCCGCCCGCCCGCAGAGTTCGGCGGCGCGATCCCGGCGTGCTACGCGGGCTCGTTCGCGGCGCTGGACCTGACGGAGACGGGGCCGCGCGGATTCGTGATCGCCGACGTCGAGCCGGGCCACCCGCCGCTGGTACGACACGTTCCGTCCGGCGTCACGCGCGTCGAGGCCGTCGGCGACGTGGACGTGAGCGACCTGGATGGAGACGCAGCCGTCGCGGACGCGGTGGCAGCCGCGCTCGAGAGGCTGCTGGCCGCGGAGGCGGACACCGGTCACCGGAAATCCACAGGCCCCACAGCAGCCGCGACGGGGACCGCCATCCCGGTGGCGCGGCTGGTCGGCACGCCGAGCTTCCCGCTGGACCCGGAGCGGGTGCGCGAGCATCTGTCGCAACGGTTCGGCCACGCCGCGGTGCGGGACGAGAGCCGCTACTACGCGTCCGCGCGGCTGGACGCGCTGGCGGAGCTGGACAACGTGGTCGGGCACGTGGTGCGGCTGGGACGGAAGCGGATTGCGGAAGCAAAGGACGATGCGGAGCGCGCGATTGCAGACCGCGCGCTCCGGATCGCCCTCAGCGCGCTGGAGGTGCGCTGATGGCCGGCGTGCGCTTCCTCCGCATTGAGCTCGATTACGGCTGTCACGCCGGCCGCGTGTTCGAGTTCCATTCCGCCGGCGCGCCGACCGTCATCCTCGGCCCCAACGGTTCGGGTAAGAGTACGCTCCTCGAAGCGCTGGTGCGTGCGCTGTTCGGCTTCAACCGGCGGCAACAGCAGGACAAGCTGCGGCTCGAGCACCGTCGCCCGTGGGGGCGCGAGGCGTGTCGCGCTGCGCTGGTCGTCGCGGACCCCGACGGCGCGCGTTGGCAGCTCGACCGCAACTTCCACGACATGCGCGTCCGCATCCAGTGCCTGGACCTGCCGGGTGAGGAGTGGGAAGGCGAAGCGAACCCCGCAGCGGACAACGAGGACGCGCGGGAGTACCGCCGTCGCCTGCAACGCATCATCGGCTTCGCCGACATCGACGCCTACGTCTCCACGGCGTGCATCCTCCAGGGCGAGCTCCGGACCACCCGGCCGAGCGACGAGCTCCTGCGCCTCGCCACCGGCGGACACCGCGACGTGCAGCGCGCCCGCGAGCGGTTGAAGGCGGCGCACCGAGAGCTGACGGCGCGCCGGATCGCGCCTGACGACACGGCCGCGAAGAAGGCGCGCCGGCTCGAGGAACTGGAAGCGCAGATCCGGGACCTGAAGCAGCAGCTCGCGCGGGCGGAGGCGGCGGAGCGGAAACGAGAGCCGCTGATGGCCGAACGTTCGCAGGTCACGGAGCGCGCCGCCGCGCTCGAAGCAGAGATCGAGCTGCTCGAGGCGGCGCAGGGGCCGCTCGCGACGCGCGACGCCCTCCGGGCGGAGCTCGAAGCCGTGGACAACCGGCTGGCCCTGGTGGAGCGGACGGAGCGAGGCCTGCGCGCCGCGCTCGAAGAATACCGGGCCGCGGGTGCAGCGTGGCGCGAGTGGGCGGCGGGACCGCTCTACCCCGACGACTTCCTCGAGCGGCTCTCGCGGCTGGAGCCGCTGTGGCGGAACCGCACGGTGGTCAGTGTCATGTGCGACGAACGCGAGGCCGCGCTCCGGGCGATCCGCCGCCCGACACTCGCCACTGCGGCGGCCGTGACGCTGTTCGCGATCGCGGCAGGCGGCGCCGCGCTCCTCGCCACCGGCGCGACCGCCGTCGGGCTCGTCGTCCTGCTCGGCGGCATCGGGGGCGGAATCGCGGCCATGCTCGCCCGTCAACGACTGCTGCAGAGGCGTGATGCCGTGGCGCGCGAAGCGGCGCTGCTCCGTGAACAGCTGCGGGACGTGGAGGAGGAGATCGCCCGTGCCCTCGAGGGCCTGCCGGACGCCGACACGCTGACGCCGGAGACCGCTCCCGATCGGCGAGACCGGTTCGAGCGGCAGCGTGCGGCACGCCGCCGCGCGGAAGCGGCGGCCGAACGGTTGCGCACGGCACTCGGCGAGGCGCGCGCTCTGACGGATGACGACGCCGCGGACATCGAGCGAGCCGGCGGCTCCCTGGACGACGTCGCCCGGAACCTCCTCGAGCAGGTCAGCGCCCGGGCGGCGGCCACGCGCCGGGAGCGGGCGGAGATCGTGGTGAAGCTAGAGCAGGCCGAGGCCGCTGCAGTCCGGCTGCCCGACGGCGCGCCCGCTCAGATCGCGGAGGTCCAGAGGGCTCTGGAGGAGCGCCGGACGGAGCTGCGCGCGCTCCATGCGCGTCGCCACGAACTGGAGCGCGCACTGCTCGAGGCGACGACGGGCGCCGAGAGCACCGTCGCGATCCGTGATCGCATGCACACGCTGGAGGCCGAGCGCGCCGAGGTCGAGGCCGCCGTCCGGGCCTACGCCGCCGCGTACGCGTTGCTCGAAGATGCGTACGCCGAGTTCCGTGACCACGACCAGCAGCGACTCGTGCGCCTCATCTCGGAGCGACTGCTCGACCTCACGCGCACACGGCTCGGCCCGCTCGAAGTCCGCGACTCTCTCGCCGACGCACAGATCCGCGCCTTCGGCCGCGTGGTGCCCATTGCGTCGCCGCCGCTGAGCTTCGGCGAGCACCACGCCGCGGCCCTGGCCATTCGGATCGGCGCCGCCGACTTCCTCGCCATGAACGGGATCGAGCCGCCGCTGCTCGTGGACGAGCCGTTCGCCCACCTCGATCCGGATCGCGCGGCCCAGGCGTGGGAATTGCTCGCACGCATTGCCCGGCACCGCCAGGTCATCATCGCGACGCAGGACCGGCTGGTGCTGGAGCACCTGGGCGTGGAGCCGAATGTGGTGCTCGGCAGTTGATGCACATCCGGGCCCCCGGAGGCGGCGCATCGTCGAGAGCCGGGCCGTCCCGACGCCGACCTCACCTCGGGATCCGTCCCAACCCCACCAGCGCCCAGCCACCGGCCGGCCCCACCAGGCCCGTCGGCTCTGCATCCACCGCCAGGTGCCAGCGCAGGTAATTGTCGAGGTACCGGGTTGCGACACCGCGGAACCGCCGCAGCCACGTACGCAGGCGAACCACTCTCGCCTGCGCCCGCGCCGTCGAATCCAGCAGGAACGCGCCCCTACGGGCAGCCGACGGATGACGCGGCGCCTGATGGTAGACCACGTCGGTCCGCGCGCAGGCGAGGGCGTATGCACTGTATCGGCCTGCCGTACCGACGAGCGTGCACGGACGGCCCAGCGCCGGAAGCAGCCACTCGCGCAACACCACAGCCCTCGGACGGCCCCGACCAGCGCTCCCGCTCGTCGCTCCACCCGCTCGATCGCACGCCACCACCACGCAAACCCACGGGCTGTCGGCCCGGTACTCACGGCCGGGCGGTATGCCGCGACGCCGCGGATTCCGCCCCGGTATCCGACGCCCCTTCTCCGAATGCGGAAAGCGCGTCTCGCACAGCTCCACGATCCCTTGCGGCGCCGGGTGTGTCGCCCGCTCGAGGACGGCGAGGATCCGATGCCGCCAACGGAACGCTGTGTCCTTGTTCATCCCCAACCGCCTCGCCGCCTCCCGAACGCTGACGGCCTCCAGCATGCAGCGCGCATACTCGCCCCACAGCTCCACGCGTTTCGAATAGGCGAGCGGCGTTCCTGTCAAATCGCTGAAGGTGCGACCACACGTTCTGCAGCGGTAGCGCTGCCGCCCATGGGCCTTCCCCCAGCGCTGGACCCGGCGGCTCCCGCAGCGCACGCACCAGAGGCCTCCCGCGAACCGCGCTTCTCGGAGCGCGACGATGTCTGGACCTCCCTGCTGCACCACGGCGTGGACACGCCCGGCGGTGGGCGAGCGCTCGTGCGCTGCGTGGACGGCCGCGCCCGCGGGCCCGTGACCCGGATGACGTGCGGAAGTCATGCGCCATGCTAACCGCTGGGCCGGGTCACCTCCATGGTTCGATGGGACACGAGGGCCGCCGCTTCGGCGATCCCGCTCGCGATCCCCCGAGCCGCCTCTGCTCCGCGCCACCCTCAGGCTCTGTCCGAAGGAAGTGTGGGCGAAGTCGATCATGAGGACGGGGTGTCCCGACCGGGCAGCCAGCGAAGTTCCGCGCGGCTCTTTTCTGCGTTTCATAGCGGTCCAGCCGGCCGATGTGCTCTCAGAGGGCTGAGCGGGATCTGATTGGAAACACGCCTTTCCCTGTCGAGCCGCCCACCAACACTTCTTCCGTACAGAGCCCGAGGTTCGTGTGGTGCGGCTCTTGGCCGCCTGACCGTGTCGGGCTCGCCGCGTCGCCGGCGGCTGTCGTACCTCAAACGTTTCGGTGAGCACGCCGCCGCGCGTCGCGCCGTGAGGGGCGAGGAGGGTCCAGCCCCTCCTGCGAATTCGCCCCTCGGCTGAGGGCAGGGCGCCGCGGGCGCGTCTGCCCCCTGGGCGCCGGGCGGGCGGCAGGCCGGCGCAACCACCGTGCCCTGTGCCCGGCCACCGGTTTTTCGCGTTGACCGGCCCCCCGGGCCAGGGTGCTTGTGATGCCGGCAGGCACCGCGTATGATGCGCAACGGTCGCGACGCGCGGCGTCGGCCAGTCGGGCGCCGGCTCGCGGTCGCCGGCTGGCCTGCCCTCGCACGCGCGTCGGCGATGCGGGACCCGGTGGTTCGCCCCCGCGGCGCGTGCGTCCCGCCCCACCACTCTTCCACATCCCCGGAGGTGCGTCATGGGTAAGAAGATCCTCATGCTGGTCGGCGACTTCGTCGAGGACTACGAGGTCATGGTGCCGTTCCAGGCGCTCCAGGCTGTCGGCCACACGGTTCACGCAGTGTGTCCCGGGAAGAAAGCCGGGGAGACGGTGCGGACGGCCATCCACGACTTCGAGGGCGACCAGACCTACAGCGAGAAGCGGGGCCACAACTTCCGGCTGAACGCGTCGTTCGCCGATGTGCGGCCCGAGGATTACGACGCGCTGGTGATCGCGGGCGGCCGCGCGCCCGAGTACATCCGGCTGGATGAGGGCGTGATCCGGGCCGTTCGTCACTTCTTCGATGCGGACAAGCCGGTCGCGGCGATCTGCCACGGGGCGCAGGTCCTCACGGCGGCGGACGTCGTCAAGGGGCGTCGCGTCTCGGCGTATCCCGCCGTCGGGCCGGAGGTACGGCTCGCGGGCGGGGAGTACGTGGACGTCCCGATGGACCAGGCCGTGACGGACGGGAACCTGGTCACGGCGCCGGCTTGGCCCGCGCATCCGGCCTGGATCGCCCAGTTCCTCGAGGTGCTGGGGACGCGGATCGTACACGAGGAGGCGACTGCAGCGGCGCGTTGAGCCGTCTCCAGCGTGCGCATCTTACCCGCGAGCCACCTGCGCGCGGTGGGTGCCCGCGTCGGAACGTCGCGGGCGCCTGCCGCGCGCAGGCCCTTCAGGCCGAGGCCGTGCGTCAGTGAATCGGTGCCGGGTCCTACCGCTCGAACTCCAGCCCGGTGATCAGGCCGGCGACGTGCGGCTGGACCACGAGCACCCTGCTCTCGAACGTCCCGGTCAGCGACCCGCGCCGGTCGGGAGGCCGACCTCACGTGGACGCTCCGCGCCGCCGACCGGACAGACCATGGAAACCCCTTCGACAGCTTCGGGCTCGAGGGCCGTTCGGTGCACGACGGAATCGCGGAAAGCGCGAGCGTCGCACTGGCAGGAACGTCAGTCGGGCGACGAGGGATCCTGCCGCCGACACCGTGGTTCACACCGCGGAAACCGGCGCCGTCGGCCGGCGGGACCGCGGTTCACATAGGGTAGACCCAGTGGCGATGCCGCTGCACGGCGTCGAATGGCTTCACGGTCGACGCAGGTGAAACCGCCGGCGGCCATCGGCGACCACCGGCAGCCAGAAACCACGCAACCGCAAGCGGGTTCGCGACCGGGTCTTTCGTTCCACGACGGCGCGGCTATCTTCATTCCGCTCCCCGGCGCGCCCGCGTTCCCGGTCGCTCTCCCCCGCCCGCGCGCCTGCGGTTCCCCGGACCCTGTCCCCGTGCCTCCGATGCTGGCTGGACGCAAGACGATCACACAGGTGTTGGCGCATCACAAGGCCTGGATACTGGCGGTGCCCGGCGTGTTGGGCGCCGCGATCGGCACGTGGGAGCGCGAGCCCTGCATCATTGTGTTCGTGGAGCGGGAGACTCCGGAGATGCGCCGGCGGATCCCGCCGAGCCTCGGTGGCTTCCCGGTGAAGATCGAGCCCACGGATACGGCCCGTGAGCTGTTGTGGCGGCGCTGACAACGGCGCGGCCCGCACGGCCACCGGATACGCCGCATGCGTATGACCGGCGGCGTGCGGGCCGACGGCGCGTCAGCGGGCGTGGCTCAGTCCGTGGGCCGGCCTTCGAACAGGGCCTCCGTGTCCAGGATCCGCGGCCCGGCCTCGGTGCAGACGGCGTAACGCGAGGGGTAGAGCGAGACGCCCGCGTACTCGCCGCGCGCGTTCACGATGTAGAAGTTCACGTTGAAGTTGGGCAGTCCCCGCGAATTCAGCAGCCGCGGCTCGATGGTGTTGCGCTGGATGCGCCGGCACGCCTCGATCCCCGCGTCCTTCGGACTCGTGCCCCGCCGCATCTCCTCGACGATCAGGAACGAGCACAGCCCGAACAGGTTCGCCTCCCCCCTGCCCGTGGAGCCGGCGGCCCCGACATCCCCATCCACGTACAGTCCCGCGCCGAGGATGGGCGAGTCGCCCACGCGGCCCGGGATCTTCCATGCCAGCCCGCTGGTCGTCGTCACACCACAGATGTGGCCGGCGCTGTTCACGGCGTTGCAGTTAATGGTGCCGTACAAGTGCTCCGGGTCGATCAGCCCCTCGGCCGCCATGGCGAGCGCCGCGCGCCAGCCCGCCTCCGCGCGGTCGAGGTACGAGCGGAGGTCGGCCGCCTCGCCCGACGCGCTGTCATCGGCCTCGTCGTCACGACTCGTGGAGTCCGACGTCGGCGGCGGCGGGTAGTGCGACGGATCCGTGCGCCGCTTCCACTCGAGCCACAGCTCGCGGGAGCGTGGCGTGTTGAGGTCGTCCTCGATGGTGAAGCCCATCATGCGAGCGAAGCGCTGCGCATCCTTGCCCACCAGCAGGTGGTGGTCCGTCACCTCGAGCACCATCTTCGCGACGAGCGACGGGGTACGCACGCCTTCGAGCGCGGCGACCGCACCCGCGCGCCGCCGCGGCCCGTGCATGCACGAGGCATCGAGCTGGACCACGCCGTCCGCGTTCGGCAGTCCGCCGTAGCCGACACTCATGTCCTCGGGGTCCAGCTCGACGATGTTCACGCCGGCGATCACCGCGTCCAGCACGTCCGCGCCTTCCGTGATCATGCGGAACGCCCGCTCGACCGCCGTCTCCGTGCCGCCGTTGCGGTAGTGGTGCCCGTTCGCGGATGCCACGACGACCGGCCTTGCCGCGTGCACGTGCACGGCCGGCGCCCGCCCGCCGGCGAACAGCGGATGCGCTCCCGCCAGCCCTGCGGACGCCGCTGCGCCCGTCAACGCGGTCGTGACCAGGAACTCGCGGCGACTCAACGTGTCGCTCATTGAACCATCTCTCCGCTCGAGGGATCGTTGCCGGCCGCCCGACCGCCGCCCCGCCGACCCACGCGCCGGCAGATATTGGGGCGCTGAGCGCCCACGGGACAAGGAAGTGGGCCGGTCCTCGGTCGTGCTCGACCCCGCGCACGCCGGCGCGTACGATCCGGCCGCGGGTCCGGAAGCGCTTCCGCACCTCCCAGCCGGCTCCCCGTCCGACGGACCAGCGAGCCGGCCGTGGCCGCCCGTGTGCCGCCGGAGTAGCCGCGCGGCTCCGCGGTTGCCACCACGGCCCCACGCACGTCGCGCGCAGTGCGCCTGGGCACACTGTCGGCACGCGAACGCGGCGCGTCGTTGGCACCGCGATTTGCCGAGAGCGGGTCGGCGTACGAGATTCAACACGGCGGCGCTAGCCCGACGCCGCGCGAACGTAGACCCCCGGCACGGACGGCCGGCGAACGGGAAGGTGAGGCGTGGCGAAGCAGAGGCGCCGGCCAGACAGCGGCGAACGAACCGGCCCGCGTGAAGTATTCCCTCCGAGGATGATGTCCCCGGACCCGCGTGCGGAGGGCGCCGAAAGCGGCCGCGACCTCCATCCCGCGGCAGCATGGTTCCCTGAGCCGCCGGACCCGCTCCGCAACCTGTGGTGGCTGTGGCGCCCGCGCCCGGGCGGCTCCTTCGACCACACGGCAGCCGACGGTGCACCGCCCGCAGGCGTGGCCCCCGTCGGTGCAACCGCCTTTTCTTGCTCCGCGCTGCCGGCCGCCGGCCATACCTCGCCCGCCGACCTCGCCGCGTTGCGCGCCTACCTGGATGCCGACGACACGTGGTTCCACCGCCGGCTCCCTTCGGTGCACGGGCTGCGCGTCGCGTACTTCTGCGCGGAATTCGGGCTGCTGGAGCCGCTCCCCGTTTACGCCGGCGGGCTCGGCGTGCTCGCTGGCGACCACCTCAAGTCCGCGAGCGACCTGGGCGTGCCGCTCGTCGGCGTGGGTCTGCTCTACCGCGAAGGCTACTTCACGCAACGCGTGGACGCCGACGGCTGGCAGACCGAACTCTACAGGCGCATCGAGCCCGAGTCGCTGCCACTCACGCTCGAGCGCCGCGCGGACGGCAAGCCGCTCGTCGTCTCGGCGCCGTTCCTCGACCACCGCGTCCACGCGCAGGTCTGGCGCCTCGACGTGGGCCGCGTGCCGCTCTACCTCCTGGATACGGACATTCCCCAGAACAGCGCCGAGGATCGCCGCATCACGGATCGGCTCTACGGCGGCGACATCGAGCACCGCCTGCGCCAGGAGATCGTGCTCGGGATCTGCGGCATGCGCGCGCTGGCCGCGCTCGGCCGCACGCCCACGGTGCTCCACCTCAACGAAGGCCACGCCGCGTTCGCGGCGGTCGAGCGCGTGCGTCAGGCCATCGGCGGGCATCACGGCGTGTTCCATGCCGCGGCGCAACGCCTGCGCGACGGCGTCGTCTTCACCACTCACACGCCCGTGCCCGCGGGCCACGACGTGTTCCCACCCGACCTGATGGAGCGCTACCTGGGCGGCTACGTCTGGGAGATGCGGGAGCCCTGGGACCGCTTCCTCGCCCTCGGCCGCTGGGATCCGTCGAACCCGCACGAGCCGTTCAACATGACCCTCCTCGCGCTGCGGCTCGCCGGCCACTGCAACGGCGTGAGCCGGCTGCACGGCGCGGTCTCGCGGCGCATGTTCCGCGGCGTGTGGCCGGAGGTCCCGGAAGACGAGGTGCCCATCACCCACGTCACCAACGGCGTACATCTCGCCACGTGGGTCGCACCGCCCATGGCGCGCCTCTACGAGGAACACATCGGCCCCGCATGGCGCGACCAGGTGGACGACATCCACTGGCACGCGGCGCTACACCTGCCGCTGGATGCGCTGTGGCGGGCCCGCTGTGAGCAGCGGGCCGCGCTCGTCGCCCGGGTCCGTGAGCGCCTTGCCGAGCAGTGCGAGCGGAGAGGCGACGACGCGGGGTGGACGACGCGGGCGCTGGACCCCGATGTGCTCACCATCGGCTTCGCGCGCCGCTTCGCCACGTACAAGCGCGCAACGCTGCTGCTCACCGACGAGGCGCGGCTGGAACGGATGATCGCAGCAGGCAACGTCCAGTTCATCTTCGCCGGCAAAGCGCACCCGCACGACGATCCCGGCCGCGAGTTCCTGCACCGCGTCTTCCGGTTCGCCGCGCGGCCGGACGTCCGGGAACGGTTCGTCTTCCTCGAGGACTACGACCTCGCGATCGCGCACGAGCTGGTCGCCGGCGCGGACGTGTGGCTGAACGTGCCGCGCCGGCCGCGCGAGGCGAGCGCCACCAGCGGGATGAAGGCCGCGGCCAACGGCGCGCTCAACCTGAGCATCCCGGACGGGTGGTGGGCCGAGGCGTGGGCCGAGCACAACGCGCTGCCGCACCCGATCGGCTGGTGCATCGAGACCGAGGAGGCGGGGGACGACGAGGAGCAGGACCGCCGGGATGCCGAGGCGTTGTACGGGCTGCTCGAGACCGAGGTGATCCCGCTCTTCTACCGCCGCGAGGGCGACGCACCGCCGATCGAGTGGTGCGAGCGGATCCGCGCCTCGATCCGCCAGATCCTGCCGTACTTCAACACGCACCGCATGGTCGCCGAGTACACGGAGCGGTTCTACGCGACCGCCCACGAGGCCGGCGCACGTCGGCCGGATGCGCCGGCGCCGGGCACCGCGGTCGCAGCAAGCTGAGACAGCCATGGCCAATCGACACCCGGAGCCGGGACGCACCGACGCGAGCGGCGCGCCGCATCACGAGCGTACGTCGGAGTTCTTGCTGGCGCGCTTCGAACGGAAGGTACTGCCGCGCATCGCCCGCGCGCTGCCCGACCGCGTCGTGCCGGACCACATGACGGCGCTCGGGCTTCTCGCCTCGACGCTGATCGCGGTCGCGTACCTGCTCTCGCGCCGGAACGAGGCGTGGCTATGGGCAGCCAGCGCGCTGCTCGTCGTCCAGTGGTTCGGCGACAGTCTGGACGGCACGCTCGCCCGCGTCCGCCGCACTGAGCGGCCGCGCTACGGCTACTACCTGGACCACATCACGGACGCGTACTCGACCAGCATCATCGGGCTGGGCCTCGGGCTCTCCGACTTCATGCTCACCGCGGTGGCGCTCGCCGTCGTCGTCGTGTACCTGATGATGTCCATCAACGTCTACCTCGAGACGTACGTCTTTGGCGAGTTCCGCTTCAGCTACGGCAGGCTCGGGCCGACCGAGGTCCGCCTGATCCTGATCCTGCTGAACACGGTCGCGTTGCTGTGGCGCCCCGTGCTGTTCGAGGTCGCCGGCATCCCGGTGACGGGGTTCGACATCGCGGGCGCCGCGGCGGCCGTGGCCATGCTCGGGCTGCTCCTGGGCCGCGTGGTGACGAACCTGCGCACGCTCGGGCGGCTGGAGCCGCCGGGACGGCGGCGGGAGGAGTGATCAGGTCACGCGCTCGCACGCTCCCATGATCCTCGCCTTCGTCCTCGCCATCGCCGTCTCCGCCGCCGCGTACCGCGCCCGGGTGCTCTCGCTGGGCGGGGCGCTCGCGGCCGTCGTCGTCGGCACCGTGATCTTCGGCATCGGCGGCGCTGCGTGGGCGGTCCTGCTGCTCGCGTTCTTCGTCTCATCGAGCGCGCTCACGCGCTGGCGCGCGGCGGCCAAGGCCGCGGCCGGCGAGGAGGTGGTGAAGGGCGGGCGGCGAGACGCGGTGCAGGTGCTCGCGAACGGCGGCGTCGCGACGGCGATCGCCGCGCTCCACGGGCTGCGGCCGGACCTCGCGCTCTTCCCCGCGTTCGCGGGCGCGATCGCCGCAGCCACCGCGGACACCTGGGCCACGGAGGTCGGGCTGCTGAGCCGCGCTGCGCCGCGGCTCATCACGAACGGCCGCAGGGTGCCGGCCGGCACGTCGGGCGGCGTCACGGCGCTGGGCACGGCGGCGGTGCTCGCGGGTGGGATCTTCATCGGCGCGCTGGCCGCGGCGCTGGTGGCGCTCGGTTGGGCCGCCTCCTCGACTCCGGCAGCCGACGTCGTTGCGGCCGCCTCGCCGGCGGCGGGAAGCGACGCGGGCGCGGTCGCGCGCATCGCGCTCGCGACGCCGGCCGCCGCCGTTCTCGCCGCCCTCTTCGACAGCCTGCTCGGCGCGACGGTGCAGGCCGCCTACCTCTGCCCGCGCTGCGACACGCCCACCGAGCGGCGCGTGCACCGCTGCGGTACGCGCACGACCCGTATCCGCGGGCTCGCCTGGGTCACCAACGATGCCGTGAACCTCGCCGCGACGGCGGCGGGGGCGTTGGTCGGCTGGTTGTCGGCGGGGTAGGTTGCCTACGCGGGTCGTCCGCAGCGGCGACTCGCGGCAGCGAGCGGATGGCACGACGATGCTGGCGCGACGGGCGCTACTCCACGACCTGTACCTCTTCGGCGATTGCGCCCGCGTCCGGCTCGCCGACGTAGCGCACGCGCACCCTCACGCGCCCGTCGCGCCACTGCTCCAGCTCGTCCAGCGACGCCGCACGCTTGCGCACCACGAACAGGTAGCCGCGCCCGCCCTCGTCTTCTTCCACCCGGATCCGGTCGTCCTGCACGATCGTGATGCGGCCGTAGACCTCCCGCAGGCCTTGCGCGCCGCGCCCGCGGCGGGGGGCGGCGGTCCACGGCGGGATGCGAGCCCGACGACTGCCGTCAATCCGCCGCACGCTGCTCTCTTCGCGTTTCGTCCTGCTCACCCCGCGCGGCGCCGCCCACCGCTTCCCCTGCCGTCACCGCACCCGGGTGGAGGCCCGGGGCGGCGAGGTCCTGCGGCCGACCGGCCAGGGCCGCGGGGGCTCGCTCGGCATCGCCCGCACCCCTCTCCCCTGGCGGCAGGGTGCGAGGCCCACGCCTCGCGAACTGCCACGTGTCCTCCGGCGTATCCGCCGACACCTTCCCTTCGTGCGCCGTCAGCAGCCGCAGCGCGAGCCCGCCCGCCAGCGTCAGCCCGGCGGCCAGCAGCCCTGCCCGCGAACGGCGACGGCGCCCGCGCGCGCGGCGCAGCGCCCAGCGCTCTCTCTCACGGCGTCGTCGCTCCTTCCCCAACGGCGCAATGCCGCGGACCAGCTCGAGGGCGAGCGGCGCGACCATCCCCGCGCCGACCATCAGCGCGCGCGTCGTCTTCACCAACCGCGACTCGCGCTGCGCTGACGGCAACCTGCGCGCCTCGTCACGGTCCGCCGCCTCGAGCAGGAGCTCCGCACCGAGCGCCAGCGCACCCGCGCGGCTGAGTCGCCGCCGCGCGGCCGGCGATGCCGAGTCCCGCGCGTTCACCACCGCCGAGACCGCGGCCAGCCCGCTCGCCACGCCGGACGTCAGGAACAGCGGCCCGAGCAAGAGCTTGCGCTGCGCCCAGGCGGGCGTCGACGTCGCAGCCAGCAGCACGCCGGTGTATCCGCCGATGAACAGCGCCAGCGGCAGCCCGGCAAGATGCACGGTGCGGCCGAGCCAGCCGCGGGACAGCCTTCCGAAGCGCGAGTCGCGGCCCAGCACGTCTTCCGCGAGCTGGAGCGCTGCGCCGATGCCGGTCAGCGGGCCGAACGTGCTCAGCCCCCACGCGCCCAGACTCATCGGCGAGCGCGTCCGCACGATGCGCAGCATGTTCAGGAACCGCTCCGGCCGGCCCAGGTCCGCGATCAGGAGACCCGTTCCCGCCAGGATTCCGCCCAGCGCGATGTACCTGCCCGCGCGCACCACGCCGCGGTCGTTCGCGCCGGCGAGGTCCTCCGCCGCGGCGGCCAGCCAGCTTCCGGCCGCGATGCCGCCGACCCAGAAGTAGACCGGGATGTAGTACCACTCCCACGGCGCCTTCTTGACCGGCGGCACGCCCTGGTAGCTCTCCGCCTCGCGGCCCGCGAGCTGGCCTACACGCCGCACGTCGAGGACCTGTGCATCGACCTGTCCGGGTCCCGGCTCCACCAGGCCGATGCGCGCCTGACCGTAGGGTGCTTCTGTCTGCGGCACGCTCATCGAGTCACCTCCCTATGCGGAACGCGAATTCCCAGGACGCCTCCGCGCCAGACAGCCAGCCCGCCCTGCCGCAACTCACCTTCCCGATCGGAACGCCAGCATCGTGGCCGCCGCGAGCGCCACGCCCGCGAACGCGGCGGCGAGCAGCCCGGTCGCCGTGTTGGCGGACGGCCGCTTCACCACCGCCGGCAGGTTGTAGACCTCGGGCCGGTCGATCAGCAGGAAGAACGCGTTCAGTCCGCCGAGCTCCGAGGTGTCGCACTCGTCCTCGAGGACGCCGCCGGAGCCGTAGAGGTACGCGGGGACACCACGCGCGCGCAGCTCCGCCACCCGCTCCTGCGCCCGCGCCAACAGCTCGTCCACGGGCCCGAAGCGGATCGAGTCCGTTGGGCACGTCTTCGCGCACGCGGGCTCGAGCCCGTCCTTCAGCCGGTCGTAGCACAGCGTGCACTTGTGCGCCTTGCCCGTGCCCTGCCGGTCGATCTCGATCACGCCGAACGGACACGCGGGCTGGCAGTAGCCGCAGCCGTTGCACACGTCCTGCTGGACGAGGACGGTGTCGAACTCGGTGCGGATGATCGAGCCGGTCGGGCACGCCTCCAGGCACGGCGCGTTCACGCAGTGCTTGCAGACGTCCGACATGAACAGCCACCGCTGCCCGGGCTTCGCCCACTGCTCGCTCGTGGTCAGGTTGCCCCAGGGCTCGAATTCGGCGGACGGCTCGCCCCACGACTCGAAGCGCGACTCGTCGAACTGCTCGACGAACACCACGTGTCGCCACGTCGTGGCCGAGAGGTCACGCGTGTTGTCGTACGAGACGCCGGTGAAGTGGAAGCCGTCCGCCGGCAGGTTGTTCCACTGCTTGCACGCGACCTCGCACGCCTTGCAGCCGATGCAGAGCGTCGTGTCGGTGAAGAAGCCGTACGCGCGGCCGGGCGTGATCGCCTCGCGGCCGCGCGTGCCGGACCCAGTGCCCTGCGCACTCATGCTGGGCGAGCTCATAGGGCACCTCCGCCCGCTCTCCGGGCGGCGGAAGCACGCGGGTTCGGACGCGCACCCGCATCGATCCCTTCGCCGCGCGCGCCTGCCGCGCCGTCGTCGTCACGAACGCGGGCGCCCCTGTGACCGGCTTGGGCCCGCGCCCGGCCAGGCCGGATGTCGCACGTCAGGACCTTGCCCTCGTGGATCGAGACGTTGGGGTCCGCGACCAGCGGGATCAGGTCATTGGACGCGTCGCCGCGCACCGTGCCCGCGTACCCGAAGTGCCAAGGGAAGCCGATCTGGTAGATCGTGCGACCCGCGACCTCGAGCGGCTTCAAGCGCCGCGTCACCAGCGCCCGTCCCTCGGCCTCGC
Organism: bacterium; assembly: GCA_003242735.1. Taxonomy (NCBI): domain Bacteria; species bacterium. The sequence goes on from QGVH01000037.1 coordinate 16,986, forward strand.
CGCGCGCGGTGATCACCGTCACCCAGTCGCCCGGCCGGATGCCCTTCTCTTCGGCGAGCTCCGGCGGCAACTCGACGAACGCTGCGGGCTGGAGCTCGCTCAGCCACGCGTGCCAGCGCGTCATGCCCCCGGCCGTGTGGTGCTCGGTGAGCCGGTACGTGGTCAGCACGTACGGGTAATCCGGGTTCGCGACGCCGTGGTACGGGTTGCCCTCGACGTTCCAGGACTTCACCAGCGGGCTGCGGTCCTGCTCCGGGTGGAGCGGGTTGTGCACGGGCGTCTCCCACGGCTCGTAATGGGTGGGCAGCGGGCCGTCCTTCATGCCGAACGGGAAGAAGATCCACGCCTTGCCCCACTGTTTGAGCACGAACGGCGAGTCGCCGGCATGGCGCTCGAGCCCCGCGGCCTCCGGGTCGCCCGGGTCGTCCGGCCGCTTTTCGGGATCGAAGTCCGGCTGGTCGCCGAGCCCGGTCCAGCGCTGCTGCGCCTCGTCCCACCAGATGTACTTCTTGCGTTCGGACCACGGCCTGCCCTGCGGGTCCGCGGAGCAGCGGTTGTAGAGCATGCGGATGTCGTTGGGCCAGGACCATCCCCACGTGCGCGCGATCCAGCCGTCGCCCTTCTCGCGCCGGCGCGCCAGGTTCCGGCCCGGGTGCACGCCGCAGTAGATCCAGCAGCCGCAGGCGGTCGAGCCGTCGTCCTCGAGCTCCCGGAAGCTCTCGAGCTGCTTCCGCTCCTCCCACGTGGGCGCCCAGCGGTACCCGCTGATCTCACGCAGCACGTACTCCATGTCGGGCTCGCCCTTGGGCCCGGTCGTCGGATAGTCCCACGTCAGCGCCTGGATCGGCCGGTCGCGCGGCTCCCGGGACTCCGCGTACAGCTCCTTGATCCGCCGGCCCAGGTGCACCATGAACCACGCATCGGAGCGCGCGTCGCCCGGCGGCTCCACCGCCCGGTCGTGCCACTGGACCAGCCGCTGCGTGTTGGTGAACGAGCCGTCCTTCTCCGGCACGGTCGCGGCGGGGAACAGGAAGACCTCGGTGGCGATCTTCTCGGGCCGGAGCTTTCCGCTCCTCACCTCCGGCGAGTCCTTCCAGAACGTCGCGCTCTCGATGGGGAAGATGTCCCGCACCACGAGCCACTTCAGCTTCGCCAGCGCCTCGCGCTGGAAGCCGGAGTTCTGTCCGCCGACCGCGGGGTTCTGGCCCATGAGGAACAGCCCCTCGACGCGGCCCTGGTGCATCTCGACGAACATCGGCAGGTGCGAGTGGTCGCCCGTGATGCGCGGCAGGAACTGGTAGCCGAACTCGTTCTCCGGCGTCGCGTGCTCGCCGAAGTAGGCCTTGAGCAGCGACACGAGGTACGCCCGCGTGTTCGCCCACAGGCCGCCCTCGCCGCTCTCGTTCTCGATGTAGAGGTCGAGCGTGGCGTCCATGGGCAGGAACGTGGGCATGTGCAGGTAGCCGGGGAGGAGGTCGTAGAGGGTGGGGATGTCCGTCGAGCCCTGGATGGTCGCGTGGCCGCGCAGCGCCTGGATGCCGCCGCCGGGCCGACCGATGTTGCCCAGGAGCAGTTGCAGGATGGCCGCGCACGCGATCATCTGCGGGCCGGTGGTGTGCTGCGTCCAGCCGAGCGCGTACGCGATGGCGGTGGTCCGTTCGCGACCCGAGTTGGCGAGGAGCGCTTCCGCGACCGCCGTGAACTGCTCCCGCGGCACGCCGCACACGCGCTCCACCATCTCCGGCGTGTACGGCGCGAAGTGGCGCTTCACGATCTGGAACACGCAGCGCGGGTGCCGGAGCGTGGGGTCTCTCGGCGGCGGGCCGCCCGCGACCTTGCCGGCGCGCGGGCCCAGCGCCTCCGTCGTCCTGAGCCCGCCGATGTCCTGCTCCTCCTCGGCGCCGATCACCACGCGGCGCTGCCCCTCGTACTGCCAGCTCGCGGGGTCGTAACGCCGGTTCTCCTCATCCCAGCCGGAGAACAGGCCGCCGAGCTCGGCCACGTCCTCGAAGTCCCCGGTGACGATGTCCGGCGCGTTGGTGTAGTGGGTGACGTACTCCTTGAAGAACGGGTCCGTGTTCCAGCGCTCGCTGTTCAGCACATAGTTGATCAGACCACCGAGGAACGCGATGTCCGAGCCCGCGCGCAGCGGGACGTACAGTGTGGCGCACGCGGACGTGCGCGTGAAGCGGGGGTCGACGTGGATGATCGTCGCGCCGCGCTCCCGCGCCTTCATCACGAAGCGGAACCCCACCGGGTGCGCCTCGGCGAAGTTCGACCCCATGATCAGGATGCAGTCCGCGTTGGCCAGGTCCATCTGGAACGTCGTCGCACCCCCGCGGCCCAGCGGCGTCCCCAGACCGGGGACGGTGGCCGAGTGTCATATGCGCGCCTGGTTCTCGACGAAGACGACCCCTGTGCCGACGCAGAACTTCTTGATCAGGTAGTTCTCCTCGTTGTCGAGCGCCGCGCCGCCGAGGAAGCCGATGGCGGTGGTGTGGCGCGCCGGACCTTCCGTCTCGCCGTCACTGTGGGTCTCGACCCAGGTGCGGTCCCGCGTCTCCTTGAAGAGCCGGGCGACGCGCGCCATCGCCTCGTCCAGGTCCATCTCCTCCCACTCAGTGGCGTACGGCCGGCGGTGCAGCACCTTCGTCAGGCGGTTGGGGTTGACGGTGTACTGGAAGGTGCTCGCCCCCTTGGGGCAGAGCGCGCCCTCGTTGATCGGGCTCTCCGGGTTGCCCTCGATGTCCACGATCCGGCCGTCCTGCACGTGGACGAGCGTGCCGCAGCCGACGGCGCAGTACGGGCAGACGCTGGGGACCGTGGCGACGTCGTGCAGGCGAGAATGCATCCGGCGGGTGCGGTCGCTCATCGCGGCGCCGTCGATGCCGAGCTGCGAGACCTGACGGGCGAGGGGCCAGCGCGTGACGGCGTTCGCGATGCGATCCAGTGTGCGGCGCGCCATGGGAGAATCCTCCGCTCCGGCTCCGATCCTCGGGCTCCGATGCAGGAGCGCCCGCCGCGTACATGCGCGCGGCGGGCGCCGTCACGGCCGCGGGCGCGCGCACCCGCCGCCCCGGCCTGGCTGCTCGGTGGAGACCGGCGCAGGGTGCAAGTCCTGCGCCAGGCACGGCGGGCGCGGGGCCGCAGGCGCTGTTCCTGCGAGCCCTTCGATCCGGTGCGTGCGGTCGACCGGCACGCGACGCGCGCGTCCGGACCGGGCAGGCAGGGCCGCGTGAACCGTCGGCGCTGAGGCGCCCGACCTGGGACGACATCGGACGCGTTGCGGCCATCGCTCTGATCCGGACGTGCCTGGACTTCACGCTCGAACGCGAGGTCTCGGCGCGGGAGCAGCCGGGGTGAGCGGGGCCGTTCGGAACACCGTTGCGTGATTCGCTCGCCGGACCCGCACGCCCCCGTGCGTGGAGCAACGGCGGGTCTCGGCGGGCGGCACACGCCCGACCGCCGGGATGCTCGGTCGAGCGCCCGAGGATGGCACGGGCAGTGCATCGCCCCCGACCCTCGTCGTCAAATCGCCCTAGCGCTGCCGTGCCACGTCGGGTCGGGCCGTCGACGCGCGTCCTGGCGAGGGCGAGCGGCAGGCGCCGGTGGGGCCGCCGAGCGCGTCCCGCTCTCCGGGCGCGGAGGCGGCCAAGCCCCATACTCGCCGCGGCACGGCGCTGCGCCATGGAAGTTTGCCGCGCCGGGGGCGGCGAAGTTCCAACGCATTGGGGGCACGGCTCTGCGCTGTGGAAGCTTGCCGCGCCGGGCCCGGCGTAGTTCCAAACGCAACGCGGCGTGGGTCGCGATCATGGAGGTTTGCCGCACCGGGCGGGGTGCAAAGCGCCCGGTCCCGGGAGGCGGAAGGCTGGTGAAGCGGCGTGCCGGAGCCATTCGCCCCGCCACTGCGCCCCCGCCAGTGCGGTCGAGCCCGCACGCGGACGCGCGCCGGGGGCACGGGTGCGGAGCTTTCGCGCGCGGCGCCCACGCGCGACGCCGCCCGACGCGGGGACGCGGCCGGTGCAGCGCGGGCGGGCCGGGAGCCGGCTGGGCCAGCCCGGACCTGACAAAGCAGTGCTAGACAAAGCCACGATCGAGAGGCGCCCAGGCCTGGCGACACGGCCCGGCCGAGGGCGCCATCGAGTTCCGGGCGTCGGCGCGGCAGATCGCAGGACGCTGCATGGACGACCCTGCATCGCGCTCGCCGCGCATAGACGGCAACGGATGGATGACGTTCTCTAACAGACGAGCGCGGCGAGCACTCTTGATGACGCCACGCCGTGCGCACGGGAGGAAGCCATGGCCAGGGAGTTCAAGGGCAAGATCAGCCTGGACGTTCGGGACTCGACGCCCGACTGGGGCCCGTTCCTCCAGCCGAAGGCTCCCGAGGGCGCGCCCAACGTCCTCATGATCGTGTGGGACGACGTCGGCTACGGCGCGATGGAGGTGCATGGCGGTCCGATCGAGACGCCGACGATGCGCCGGATCGCGGAGGTCGGGATCCGCTACTCGAACTTCCACACCACCGCCCTCTGCTCGCCCACGCGGTCGTCCCTGCTCACCGGGCGCAACGCCACGAGCAACAACATGGCGTGCATCACCGAGGCCGCGCAGGGCTTCCCGGGGTTCTCCGGGCGGATCCCGTTCGAGAACGGCACCATCGCCGAGGTGCTCAACGAGCTCGGCTGGAACACCTACGCGATCGGCAAGTGGCACCTCACGCCCGCCGAAGAGTGCGACATGTCGGCCTGGAAGGCGCGGTGGCCGCTGGGCCGCGGGTTCGAACGGTTCTATGGCTTCCTGGGTGGCGAGACGAATCAGTGGTACCCGGACCTCGTCTACGACAACCATCCCATCGACCCGCCGGCGACGCCGGAAGAGGGCTACCACCTCTCCAAGGACCTGGTCGACAAGGCGATCAGCTTCATCCGTGACTCGAAGTCGGTCGCGCCCGACAAGCCGTGGTTCATGTACTTCTGCCCCGGCTGCGCCCACGCGCCGCACCACGTGTGGAAGGAATGGGCGGACCGGTACAAGGGCCGCTTCGACATGGGATACGAGGCGATCCGCCCCGAGATCCTCAAGAAACAGAAGGAGATGGGTCTGCTTCCGGAGGACACCGAGCTCTCGCCCATCAACCCGCACGGCGAACCGGACCGCAAGGGGCCGGCCGGCCAGCCGTGGCCGGAGCTGGACTACGTGCGGCCCTGGGACTCGCTCAGCGATGACGAGCGCAGGCTGTTCGCGCGCATGGCGGAGGTCTACGCGGGCTACGTCTCCTACACGGACCACGAGATCGGCCGGCTGATCGACTACCTCGAGGAGTCGGGACAGCTCGACAACACGATCATCGTGGTCGTATCCGACAACGGCGCCAGCGGCGAGGGCGGGCCCAACGGGTCGTTCAACGAGAACAAGTTCTTCAACAACGTCCCGGACGACGTCAAGGAGAACCTGGCCCGCATCGACGAGCTGGGCGGGCCGAAGTCCTACAACCACTACAACACCGGGTGGGCATGGGCGTTCGACACGCCGTTCCCCTACTGGAAGCGCTTCGCGGGCTACGAAGGCGGAACGGCCGACCTGTGCATCGTGTCGTGGCCCGAGGGCATCGCCGCACGCGGCGAGATACGCCACCAGTACCTGCACGCGATCGACATCGTGCCCACCATCTACGAGATGCTCGGCGTCGAGCCGCCCAAGGTCCTGAAGGGCTACGAGCAGAGCCCGATCGAAGGCCAGAGCTTCGTGGCCACGTTCACGGACCCCAACGCTCCGGGGCGGAAGACACAGTTCTACTCGATGCTCGGGCAGCGCGCCATCTATCACGATGGCTGGCTGGCATGCACGCTCCACCCGCCGCTCTCGGGCTGGGGCCACTTCGACCAGGACGAGTGGGAGCTGTACCACCTGGCCAAGGACCGCGCGCAGTTGAAGAACCTCGCACGCGAGGAGCCCGAACGGCTGGAGGAGCTGAAGAAGCTGTGGTTCGAGCAGGCCAAGCTCTACAACGGCCTCCCGCTCGATGACCGGACCGCGGCCGAGATCCTGGGGACGCCGCGGCCGCAGCCGAGCGAGCCGCGCGACCGCTACGTCTACTACCCCGACACCGCGGAGGTCAACGAGGAGGTCGCCGTCAACATCAGGGGACGGTCCTACACGATCGCCGCGGGCGTGGTCCTGGACTCCGCCGATGCAGAAGGCGTGTTGTTCGCGCACGGCGGCGTCGGCGGAGGTCACAGCCTCTACATCAAGGACGGGCGGCTCCACTACGTCTACAACTGGCTCGGCGAGCGCATCCAGAAGGTCTCGTCCACGAACGGCTTGACCAAGGGCAGGCACGTGCTCACCGCCGAGTTCCGGAAGACCGGCGAGGACGAGGAGACGCACAGCGCGAAGGGGAAGCTCACCCTGTACATCGACGACCAGCCCGTCGGCGAAGCCGAGATCATGACCCAGCCGGGCCACTTCTCCCTCACGGG
>QGVH01000038.1 GCA_003242735.1 bacterium
CCGTCCGGACGCGTTCGCCGCGCTGGATGGAGCGGAGATCGCGCGGCTTCCGGTCTGGCACGGGAAGGAGAAGGCGAGCCTCGGCGACTTCTTCCGGGTGAGCGGCGGCCGCTCGGACGAGGTCCGCGTCGCGGGCGATGCGAGCCGCGTCCAGCACCTCGGCAGCGGGATGGCGGGCGGCCGGCTGGTGATCGAGGGCAGCGCCGGCGCGCACGTGGGCGCGGGGATGACGGGCGGGCGCATCGTTGTCGAAGGCGATGCGGGGCCGTGGGCCGGCGCCGAGATGCGGGGCGGCGTGCTGGAAATCCGCGGCAACGCGGGCCCGCACCTCGCCGCGGCGTACGCGGGAAGCCCCCGCGGCATGACCGGCGGGCTCGTGCTCGTCCACGGCTCGGCGGGCGACCTCGTGGGCGAGCGGATGCGCCGCGGCGTCGTGGCGGTGGCCGGCGACGTGGGGGACTACGCCGGCACCGGGATGCTGGCCGGCACGCTCCTGGTCTTCGGCCGGCTCGGCCGGCGGCCGGGCGCCGGGCTGCGGCGCGGCACCATCGTCGCGGGCAGCGAGGTCGAGTTGCTGCCCACGTTCCGCTACGCCTGCACCTACCGCCCCACGTTCCTGCTCGTCTACCTGCGCAGGCTGCGCCAGGCGTACGGGTTCGACATCGAGCCGCGCTTCTTCGAGGGAGCGTACCGGCGCTACAACGGAGACTTCGCCGATCTCGGCAGAGGGGAGATCTTGGTATGGACCACGCCGTAGCCGCCGCATTGGGCCTCAACGAGCGTGCGGCGAAGATCGCCGACGCGATGGCCGCGGACGCCGACGCGCTGCGCGTCGCGGTCTCGATGCTCCCGTGCGCCGCGCGGGTCATCGATTGCGGCATCGCCGTACGGGGTGGACTGGAGGCCGGCCGCCTCATGGCCGAGGCCTGCATGGGCGGGCTCGGCCGTGTCCAGCTCACCGCCGTCGAGATCGATGGGCTGCGGCTGCCCGGCGTCCACGTGCACACGGACCATCCCGCGGTGAGTTGCCTCGCCTCGCAGTACGCCGGCTGGGCGATCCGGCCGGAGGGGTACTTCGCCATGGGCTCGGGCCCGCTGCGCGCGATCGCACGCGTGGAGCACGAGCTGTACGAGCGGCTGGGCTACGGCGAGCCGGCGGACGGCCGCGGCGTCCTGGTGCTCGAGGGCCGCACGCCGCCGGATGACGCCGTGGCCGCGTACGTGGCCGAGAAGTCCGGCGTCGCGGTGGAACGCCTCACCTTCCTCATCGCGCCCACCGCCTCCCTCGCCGCAAGCGTGCAGGTCTCGGCCCGCGTCGTCGAGACGGCGCTCCACAAGCTGCTCGAGCTCGGCTTCGACGTCCGCCGGGTCGTGAGCGGGTCCGGCACCGCGCCCGTGGCGCCGGTCGCGAAGAACGACATCCGGGCGATCGGCCGCACGAACGACTGCGTGCTCTACGGCGGCGTCGTCCACCTCACGGTGGACGCCGAAGACGACGAACTCGCGGAGCTGGTGCCGCGGGTCCCATCCTCCGCATCGCCGGACTACGGCACGCCGTTCTACGAGACGTTCGAGCGCTACGGCGGCGACTTCTACAAGGTGGACCCGCACCTCTTCAGCCCCGCGGAAGTCTACATCACCAACCTCTCCAGCGGCAGGACGTTCCACGCGGGACGCCTGGACGCAGACGTCCTGCGCCGCTCGTTCCTGTCCTGAGCCGGCGCATGGACGTGGCCATCCTGAGCGCGCGCCGCGGCTGGCACACCGCGGAGCTCGAGCGCGCGCTCTGCGCGCGCGGCCATCGCGCGCGGGTGCTGCCGTTCGACGGGCTCCGGGCGAGGATCGGGGCCGCGCCGCGGCTGTCGGCCGGCGGCGTCTCGCTGGACGACGTGGACGCGGTGCTCGTCCGCATCATCCCGCGCGGCTCGCTGGAGCAGATCATCTTCCGGGTCGACGCGCTCCACCGGCTGGTCCGCGCCGGCATCCCGGTGCTCAACCCGCCGAGCGCCATCGAGCGTACCGTGGACAAGTACTACACGTCGTCGCTGCTCGAAGAGGCCGGGATCCCTACGCCGTACACGGTGGTCGCGGAGCGGATGGACGATGCGCTCGCCGCGTTCCGCGAGTTGGGCGACGTCGTGGTCAAGCCGCTCTTCGGCTCGAACGGCCGCGGGATGGTGCGCATCAGCGATGAAGAGATCGCCTACCGCGTCTTCCGCGCGCTGGAACTGGAGGGGGCCATCTATTACATTCAGCGCGCCATCCCCCACGAGGGTCGAGACATCCGTGCGTTCGTGGTCGGCGACCGCGTCGTGGCCGCGATGTGGCGCTGCGCCGACCACTGGTGCACCAACCTGGCGCGCGGCGCGCGGGCCGAGCCGGCGACGCTGCCCCCCGCCTGGGAGGAGCTGAGTCTCCGCGCCGCCCGCGCCGTCGGTGCGGAGATCGCCGGCGTCGATCTGCTCCCCACCGCGAGCGGCGAGGTCTACGTCTTGGAGGTCAACGGCATTCCCGGCTGGCGCGGGCTCCAGCAGACCACATCCACCGACATCGCCGATGCGATCGTCGCTCACCTCGAGCGGCGTGCGAGCGGCTCCTGACGGCCTGGCCCATGGGTTTCCGCAGCGACATCGCGGTGGCGGCCCAGATCGCGTGTCTCCTCGAGGCCAGCGCGCCGAAGCCGGGGAACGTGAACCGTTACCACGACTTCGCGGACACGACGTTCGAGGACTTCCTGCTGAGCGCCGCGGCGGTGGGCCCCGCGATGGGCCGCGCGGGCGGCGTGGGTGTGGGGCGCACGATCCTGCGGGCGGTGCGGGACACGCGGCGGTTCGTGCGGACGAACACGAACCTCGGGATCATCCTGCTGCTGGCCCCGCTCGCCCGGGCCGCGGCGGGCGCGGGCGGATCGCTGCGGAGCCGCCTGGCCCGGGTCCTGGCCGAGCTGGACGTGGAGGACGCGCGGGCGGCGTACGCCGCGATCCGGCTGGCGCAGCCGGCCGGCCTGGGTCGCGTCCAGGACCAGGACGTGCGTGAGGAGCCGACCGTGTCGCTCCGGGAGGCGATGGCCCTCGCCGCGCCGCGGGACACGATCGCGCGCGAGTACGTGACCGACTACGCCGTCACCTTCGAGACCGGCGTCCCGGCGCTGTGCCGCGCTCGCGAGCAAGGCCTCGACTGGGCGGCCGCGGTCACCGAGACGTACCTATCGCTGCTCGCGGCCGTGCCGGACACGCTGATCGCGCGCAAGTGCGGCGAGGAGGCGGCGCGCGAGGTCAGCCGCGAGGCGGCCCGCGTGCTCGCCGCCGGCGAGCCGGACAGCGTCGAGCGGCGGGAGGCGCTCGCCCGGTTCGACGCGTCGCTGCGTCGGGAGGGCAACGCGCTCAACCCCGGCACCACGGCGGACCTGACCGCCGCAACGCTCTTCGTCCACTTCCTCGAGCAGTCCCCGGGCGCCGCGCGCCCGACCCACGGAGGTCCGAGATGGCCGCGTACAGAGTCGTCGTAGAGAAGGACTACCTCGTGTTCGCCGCCGGGCACTTCATCACCTACGGCGACCAGTGCGAGGGGCTGCACGGCCACAACTACCGCGCGCGGGTCGAGGTCGAGGGCGAGCTGGACGAGAACAGCTACGTCTTCGACTTCGTCACGCTGAAGCGGATCATGCGGCGGCTGGTGGACGAGATCGATCACAAGATGCTGTTGCCGCTCGACAACCCGTTCCTCGAGCTCCGCGAGGCGAACGGCGAGGTCGAGGTGCGGTACCGGGACCGGCGGTACGTCTTCCCGCGGGACGACGTGGTGCTCCTGCCGATCCCGAACACCACCGCCGAGATGCTGGCCACGTACCTCGCCGGCCGGCTGAAGGCCGAGCTCGCGCAGCACGGCAAGGGCAACCTGACGGCGCTGGCCGTGGAGGTGGAGGAGTCGTTCGGCCAGTCGGCGTGGTATCGCGAGCCGCTGAAGCCGTGAGCGCGGCGGATCCTCGCTGAGCCCGGCGGATCAGCGCCGGGCGGCGAGCCGGGCGATGTCGGCGCGGGTGATGCGGCCGCGGTGGATGGCGGTCCCCACCAGCGCCGCGGCGCAGCCGATGGCCGCGAGCGCGTCCAGGTCGGCGGGCCCCGCAACGCCGCCGCCGGCGATCAGGGCGATGTCCGGGAGTCCGGCGCGGAGCCGGCGCAGCAGGTCGAGCGGCGGGCCGAGTCCCTGGCCAACCCGTGCGAGGTCGAGCACGATCACCTGCCGGGCGCCCTGCGCCGCGGCGGCTGCAGCGAGGGCCACGGGCGTGGAGGGGACGAGGGCGGGGGAGGCGGCGATGGGCTGGCCCGCCCGGAGGTCGAGGCTGAACGTGACGCGCTCGGGGCCGACCGCGCGAACGATGGCGCCCAGCTCGTCCATGGAGCGCAGCGTTTCGAGGCCGACGACGACGCGTGCGGCGCCCGCGTCGAGCAACGCCGCCGCCGCGCCCGGCGTCCGGATGCCGGCGTCCACCATGACCGCGAGGCCGGTCGCGGCGATGCCGGCGATGACGTCGTGTGAGTGGCCGAGGCCGGCGATCGCGTCCAGGTCGGCGACGTACACCGTGGCGCAGCCGAGCCGGTCCCGGAACCGGGTCGCGAGGCCGACGGGGTCCGTGCCGGATCCCAGCACGCCCTCGACCACCGGGTAGCGGCTCCGGTCGCCGCCGTCGGCGTGCACGGCGCACCCGCCTCGCAGATCGAGCACCGGGATCACGTCCATTGCGCATCCTCGTCCATGAGTACGTGACCGGCGGCGGCCTGTCCGGCCGGCCGCTGCCGCCGACGCTGGCCCGGGAGGGCGCCGCCATGCTCGGCGCGCTGCTCGCGGACCTCGCCGCGGTGCCGGGGCTCGAGGTCGTCGCCACCCTCGATCCGAGGTCGCGGCTCCGCACACCCCCCGGCGTCGCGGCGGTGCGGCTCCCACCCGCCCGCGCCGCCGCCGTGCTGCGACGGCTGATCCGCGAGGCCGACGCGGTGTGGCTCATCGCGCCGGAGACGGACGGCATCCTGGCGCGCCTGGCGGCGCGGGTCGAGGCGGAGGGGCGCCGGGTGCTCGGCCCCGGCGCCGCCGCCATCCGCCGCGCGGCGGACAAGGCGGCGCTCCGGCGGCGGCTCGCCGCGGCGGGGGTTGCTGTGCCGCCGGCGAGGGTTCTGCACCGCGCCGCGGATCCATACGCCGTCGCCGCGGAGATCGCGTACCCCGTCGTCGTCAAACCCTGGCGCGGCGCAGGGTGCGGCGGCGTCGGCCTCGCGAGGGACCCGGCGGAGTTCGTGCGGGCCGTCTCCCTCGCCCGGGCGCAAGGCGCCGGCCGGGTGCTGGTCCAGCCGTTCCTGCCCGGCGCGCCCGCCAGCGTGTCGTTGATCGGTGACGGCCGCTGCGCGTTCGCGCTCGCGGTGAACGCGCAGCACATCCGCGCCGGCCTCCCGTTCGCCTATGATGGCGGCACGACGCCGCTGGAGCACCCCCGGGCCGCCGAGGCCGTGGAGTGCGCGCTCGCCGCGTACCGCGCGCTCCCGGGTCTGGTCGGCTACATCGGCGTGGACCTCGTGCTGACGGACGCCGGGCCCGTGGTCACGGACGTGAACCCGCGGCTCACCACGTCGTACCTCGGCGTCCGCGCCGCGCTGGGCGCCAACATCGCCGCGCTCGCGCTGGAGGCCTGCCTGGGCCGGCTGCCGCCCCCGCCCGGCCCCCCGCGCCGGCGCGCGCGGTTCACCGCGGATGGAGTGGTCAGGTGCGAGGAGGCGGCGTGAGCGGCGTCCTGGGCTGGGACATCGGCGGCGCGAACCTCAAGGTGGCGCGCGTGGTCGATGGCGCGGTGGTCGCCGCGCTGGAGGAGCCGTTCGCCCTGTGGCGCGACCCCGGCCGGCTGCCGGAGGCGCTCGCCCGGCTCGCGGCACGGGCGGGCGGCGGATCGCCCACCATGGCGGTGACCCTGACCGCCGAGCTGGCCGACTGCTTCGCGACCAAGCGGGAAGGCGTCGCGTTCGTGCTGGACGCGTTGCGGATCGCGTTCCCCGGTTGCGAGATCCGCGTCTACGGCGTGGACGGGCGGTTCCGCGACCCGGACGCCGCCCGCCGCGCGCCGCTGCGGGTCGCCGCGGCCAACTGGGCCGCCGCGGCCGCGTTCGTCGCGCGCCGGCACCCCGACGCGCTCCTGATCGACGTCGGCAGCACGACGACGGACATCATCCCGATCGTCGCGGGCCGCATCGCCGCCCGCGGCCGGACCGACCCCGGGCGGCTCATGAACGGCGAACTGGTCTACACCGGCGTGCTGCGCTCGCCAGTCATGTCCATTGTCCGGCGGGTGCCGCTGCGCGGCGGCTGGTGCCGCGTGGCGGCCGAGCACTTCGCCATCGCCGCAGACGTGCACTGCTGGCTGCGCAACATCCCGCCGGACGCGTACCGGTGCGAGACGCCGGACGGCCGCGGCGTGGGCCGGCGCGAGGCGGCCGCCCGCATCGCGCGCACGGTCTGCGCGGACCTGGAGATGCTCTCGCCCCGGGACGTCACCCGGATCGCCCGGCACGTGGCCCGGGCCCAGCGGGCGCGGATCGTCGCAGCGATCCGGCAGGTGCTCGGGCGGCTGGGCGCCGCGGCGCCGCGGCTCGCCCTCGCCGCCGGCGCCGGCGCGTTCCTCGCCCGGGACGCCGCACGGGCGGCCGGGCTCGACGTCGTGGACCTGGCGGGAACGCTGGAGCCGGCGGCGGCCCGGGCGCTCCCGGCGGCGGCCGTGGCGTGGCTGCTGGCGGAGGAGCGCCGTTGAGGCCGAAGTCCGTGCTCAAGGTCGGCGGCAGCCTGGCCGGCGACCCCGGGCTCCCCCGGCTGCTCGAGGCGCTGGGCGAGCTCGCCGCGGCGGGGCACCGCCTCGTCGTCGTGCCGGGCGGCGGGCCGTTCGCCGACGCGGTGCGCGCCGCCTGCGCGGCGCACGACCCCGGTCCCAGCGCCGCCCACTGGATGGCGATCCTCGCCATGGACCAGTACGCCCACCTGCTGGCCGCGCGCACGCCCGGCGCCGCGCTGGTCGCGGGGCCCGCAGAGGTCGCCGGCGTGCTGGCCGCCGGCCGGGTGGCGGTGCTCGCGCCCTACGCGTGGCTCCGCGCGGCCGACCCGCTGCCGCACAGTTGGGAGGTGACGAGCGACAGCATCGCCGCGTGGGTCGCCGCGCGGCTGGGCGCGCCGCGCCTGGTCCTCCTCAAGTCGGTGGACGGGATCCGCGACGAGGCCGGGAACCTGCTCGCGCGGGTGGAGCGACACGCGCTCGGCGGCAGGGACGAGGTGGACGGCTACTTCGCCCGGGCGCTCGAGCCGGGGACGGCGTGCTGGATCGTCAACGGCCGGCGGCCGGAGCGGCTGCGGGAGCTGCTGGAGCGGGGGCGGACGCGGGGGACGGAGGTGTGCTGAGCCCCAGGGCGGCGCGGAGCGCCCGCACCCGCTCGGCGCGCACCGCGCCGGCGCGGCCGCCGTCGCACGCGCTGCCCCGCACGCCCACGATGTCCACGCCGAGCGAGCGGACGAGCGGGACGTGCTCGGGCCCGAGCGCGCCGGCGAGCCCGACCACCAGGCCCGCATCCCGGGCCGCGGCAACGAAGTCGGCCACCGCCGCTTCCCCTAGCGCGTCCAGCGCCGATGTGCCATCCTTAACGGCGGTATCCAGCATGACGCCGTAGAGCCCGGCATCCCGAGCGATGGCGGGCAGCAGCGCGGGCGGGAGCGCGCCGACCCGCGCCGCGTCGGCGTACCCGACCGCGACGACGCGGGCGCGAGGATCGGCATCATGCGCCGCGCGCTGGACGGCCACGAGCAACGCCAGCGCTTCGCGAGCCTGCCGCGAACCGAGAAGACCCACCTTGACGTACTCGGCGCCGCACGCCACGGCGCCGAACGCAGCGAAGGCGAGGGTCCCCGGGAGGTGCGGCGCATCGCCGAGCGCGGCACTGACCTCGGCGGGCGGTGAGACCTGTGCCCGGACCCGGCGGAGCACCGCAGGCGAGGCCGCGCCCAACGACCCCTCGGCCGGATTCTTCACGTCCACGATGTCCGCGCCACCGGCCAGCGCCTCTGGCGCTTCGGCCGGTGCGATCACGCTGACCAGGAGTCGCATGGCCGCAGAACCTAGGAACGCGCCGAATACGGGGTCAAGCGCCGCCTTCTCGCTGGCGGGGCGCGCGGCGGTGGTGACCGGCGGCTCGAGCGGCATCGGCCGCGCCATCGCGCTCGCGTTCGCCGGTGCGGGCGCGGACGTGCTGGTCAGCTACAACCGCAACGCGCGCGGCGCCGAGGAGGTCGTGGCCGCGATCCAGGCGCTCGGCCGCCGCGGCGCGGCCGTGCAGGCCGACATCGCCCGCGATGGAGACGTGGCTCGCCTGGTCCGCGAGGCGTTCGATCTCCTCGGCCGCGTGGACGTCTGGGTCAACAACGCCGGCGCGGACGTCCTCACCGGCGAGGGGGCGCAGCTCCCGATGCGCGCGAAGCTGGACCTGCTCCTGGCCGTGGACCTGCGCGGCACCATCATCTGCTGCTGGGAGGTCGCGGAGCGGATGCGGGAGCAGGGTGGGGGCGTGATCCTGAACATGTCGTGGGACCAGGCCCTCAGCGGCATGGCCGGGCCCGAGGCGCAACTGTTCGCGGCCGCCAAGGGCGGGGTCGTGGGGTTCAGCAAGAGCCTGGCGCGCAGCGTCGCGCCCGAGGTGCGGGTCAACGTTCTCGCGCCGGGCTGGATCGCGACGGCGTTCGCCGCCGGGCTCGACGCCGCCGAGCGGCAGCGCATCGCCGAGATGACGCCGCTGCGCCGGTGGGGCGAGCCGGGAGACGTCGCGCAGGCCGCGCTCTTCCTCGCCTCTCCCGCCGCGGATTACCTCACCGGCGTCGTGCTGCCCGTGGGCGGCGGCGTCGTCATGTAGCCGAACCCGAACCGGAGGGACCGATGGCACGCCCGAAACTCCCGACGTACACCGAGGAGGAGGTCCGCGCGAAGCTGGAGGCGGAGCTCCCCGGCTGGTACTACGAGGACGGCTGGATCCGCCGGCAGTACAAGACCGACGGCTGGCAGAGCACGCTGATGCTGGTCAACACCATCGGTTACCTCGCCGAGGCGGCGTACCACCACCCGGACCTCACGGTCACGTGGGCCAAGGTGTGGGTGAAGCTGAAGACGCACAGCGCGGGCGGGATCACCGACAAGGACTTCGAGCTCGCGCGCAAGATCGAGGAAACCGTGCTCTGGCGGCCGGACCCCGAAGCGGCGTTGGAGGGCACGCCCAACAAGTTCGTCTTCGCCGGCAAGGCGGGCGGCTGAGGAGCGGAAGCGTGGCGGATGCCGAAGAAGGTCCTGTTCGTCACCGGCAAGCTCGCGGCACCGTTGCTGCGGGAGACGCTCGAGCGCGCGAAGCCCGATTTCGACTACGAGATCGCGGTGATGAAGATCACCGTCGCCGCGCTCATGACGCCCGAGTGGATCGCCCGCTTCCTGGAGCCGCCGCCGGATGTGGACCTGATCCTGCTCCCGGGGCGCGTCCAGGGTGACGAGAAGATCCTGGAGGCCCGCTTCGGCATCCCCACGGAGAAGGGGCCCAGGGATCTCCGCGAGATCCCACAGTACTTCGGCCTCGCCGCCCTGCGTGGCGACTACGGCGCGTACGACATCCAGATCCTCGCGGAGATCCACAACGCCGCACGGCTGACGGTCGAGCAGATCCTCGACCGCGCGGCGTACTACCGCGCGAGCGGCGCGGACGTGATCGACGTGGGCTGCACGCCGGGCGCGGCGTTCCCGCACCTCGCGGAAGCGGTGCGCGCGCTCAAGGCCGAGGGCTACCGCGTCAGCATCGACACGTTCGACAAGGCCGAGATCCGCACCGCGGTCGCTGCCGGCGCGGAGCTGGTGCTGAGCGTCAACGGCACGAACCTGGACGTGGCGCGCGACCTGGGCGCGACCGTCGTCGTCATCCCCGACTTCGAGGCGGGGCTGGACACGCTGGAGCGCAACATCGAAGCGCTCGAGCGCTGGTCGGTCCGCTACATCGTGGACCCGATCCTCGAGCCCATCGGCTTCGGCTTCGCCGAGTCCCTGCACCGCTACTACGAGGTGCGGCGCCGGTTCCCGCAGGCCGAGATCCTCATGGGCACGGCCAACATCACCGAGCTGACCGATGCGGACACCACGGGTACGACCGCGCTGCTGCTCGGCTTCTGTCAGGAGCTGGGGATCCGCTACATCCTCACGACCGAAGACGCGCCCTGGGCGCGCGGCGCGGTGCGGGAGGCGGACATCGCGCGGCGTCTCATGCACTACGCGGTGACGCGCCGCAGTCTCCCCAAGCGCGTCGACCCGCGGCTGGTGACGGTCAAGGATCCGGAGATCATCGCGTACTCGGAGGCCGAGCTCCGGGCGCTGCACGCACAGATCAAGGACCCCAACTACCGGATCTTCACGGACCGGGAACGGATCTACGTCTTCAACGCGGAACGCTTCGTCGTCGGGACCGACATCGCCGAGATCTTCGAGCAACTGGATGTGCACGAGGCGACCCACGCCTTCTACCTGGGCAAGGAGCTCATGAAGGCGCGCCTCGCGATCACGCTCGGCAAGACCTATCGCCAGGAGGGTGAGCTGGCCTGGGGCTACCTCACGCCGCCGGAGGAGGCCCCGGGCGAGCACATCCGTGCGGATCGGCAGCGGCGACTCGCGGCCGCCCGGGAGCGCGCGGACCGGCGTCGCGCCGCAGAACGGCGTCGGGTCGCGGAGGCGGAGGGCGATGAGCGCTGAGCGGACGGATGGGATGCTGGTGGTGGAGCTCACGCCGGCGCCCGAGCCGATCGACGCGTGCGCGCGGTTCACCGACCTGCCCGGCTGCCTGCTGCTGGAGAGCATGGTTCGGTCGGAGCGGCTGGGGCGCTACTCGTTCCTCGCAGCCGACCCGTTCCTGGTGCTGCGCAGCAAGGGGCCGGTCGTGGAGGAGGTGAGCGCCTCGGGCGTCCGGCGCGTGGAGGCCGATCCGTTCACCGCGTTGCAGCGTGCGCTGGCGCGCTACCGCATGGACACGCTGCCGGGGCTGCCTCCGTTCCAGGGGGGCGCGGCCGGTTACTTCGGCTACGAGCTCGGCCAGCACCTGGAGAGGCTGCCGTCGGCGCGTTACGACGACCTCGCGCTCCCGGACCTCTGCATCGGCTTCTACGACTGGGTCCTGGCGTGGGACCACGCCAGCGGCCGCGCGTGGCTCGTCTCGACCGGGCTGCCCGGAGCAGGCGGCGAGCGCCGGGGGCGTGCGCAGGCGCGAGCCGACTTGGTGCGTGGGCGGCTGGAGGCAACGACGTCGCCGGCCGAGTCCACGGAAGAGCCGGCAGCGGCGAGGCCGGTGCGCGAGCGACCGCACACGTGGCCGGTGCCGGGCATTGCCGGCGTCGCATCGACCTTCTCCCGCGATGCGTACCTCGCCGCCGTCGCCCGCGCGCGCGAGTACATCCTCGCGGGGGACATCTTCCAGGTGAACCTCTCGCAGCGGCTCCAGGCGCCGTTCGCGGCATCGCCGTTCGCGCTCTATCGCGCGGTGCAGCGGCGGAACCCCGCCCCGTTCGCCGCCTACTTCCGGACCCCGGACGCGGCGATCGTGAGCGCCTCTCCCGAGCGGTTCCTGCGCGTCGTCGATGGGCGCGTCGAGACCCGGCCGATCAAGGGCACCGCTCCGCGCGGCATCAACCCGATGCACGACATGGCGCTCGCGCTCGCGCTGCGGGAGAGCGAGAAGGACCGGGCGGAGAACGTGATGATCGTGGACCTGCTGCGGAACGACCTCTCGCGGGTCTGCGAGGATCACACCGTGGAGGTCCCCGAGCTCTGCGTCGTCGAGAGCTTCGCCACCGTCCACCACCTCGTCTCGACGGTGGTCGGCCGTCTCCGGCCCGAATGCGACGCGGTGGACGTGCTCCGCGCCGCGTTCCCCGGCGGCTCCATCACCGGCGCGCCCAAGGTGCGGGCGATGGAGATCATCGCCGAGATCGAGCCGACCAGCCGCGGCCCGTACACCGGCGCGATCGGCTACATCGGGTTCGATGGCGCGATGGACACGAACATCGCGATCCGCACGTTCATCGTGCAGGCGGGCACGGCGTACTTCCAGGTGGGCGGCGGGATCGTCGCGGACTCGGACCCGGAGAGGGAGTACCTCGAGACGCTCGCGAAGGCGCAGGGGCTGCTCGCCGCGCTGGAGGTCCCCAGTGGTGCTGCTGATCGATAACTACGACTCCTTCGTCCACAACCTCGCGCGCTACGTGCGCGAGCTGGGCGAGGAGACGGCCGTCCTGCGCAACGACCGGGTGACGGTGGCGGAGATCGAGGCCCTCGGGCCGACGCACATCATCGTCTCGCCCGGGCCGTGCACGCCCCGCGAGGCGGGGATCTCCAGCGACGTGGTGCTCGCCTTGGGCCCGAGGCTCCCGATCCTGGGCGTCTGCCTCGGGCACCAGTGCATTGCGACCGCGTTCGGCGGCCGGCTGGAGCGCGCGCCGCGGCCGATGCACGGCAAGACCTCGCCGATCCACCACGACGGCAGGGGGATCTTCGCCGGCATCCCGAGCCCGTTCCGCGCGGCGCGCTACCACTCGCTCATCGTCCCGCCGTCCGGCGTGCCGCCGGCCCTCGAGGTGGTCGCGACGACGCCGGAGGGCGAGGTCATGGCGCTGCGGCACCGGATCTTCCCGGTCTGGGGTGTCCAGTTCCATCCCGAATCCGTGCTGACCGAGCACGGCTACACGATCCTGCGCAACTTCCTCGCGCTGGAGCCCGGAGCGGCGCGGGAGGCGGTGTGAGGGGCTCTCCGGAGCACGGCCGGTCCCACGCGTCCGGAGGGGGAGTCGTGCCTTCGGAGGGCCCACGCCCGCCGTCGGCGGCGCAGGCAAGTGCGGCCGCGGGCGCGGTGTGGGTGAACGGCGCGCTGGTGCCGCCGGGCGAGCCGGTCCTCGCGCCTGACGATCGCGGCTTCACGCTGGGCGACGGGTTGTTCGAGACCATGCGGGCCTACGGCGGCCGGGTCTTCCGGCTGCGGGCCCACCTCGAGCGCTTGCGTGCCTCCGCGGATCGGCTCGGCATTCCCGTACCGCCGGACCTCGAAGACGCCGTCCGGGCGACGGTCGCGGCGAGCGGGCTGGACAGTGCGGCGGTGCGGCTCACGGTCAGCCGAGGCGTGGGCGGCGTGGGGCTCGCGCCGCCGGAGCCGGCCCGGCCGACCGTCGTCATCACGGCGCGGCCGTACGCGCCGGCGGAGCGCTGGTACAGCGATGGCCTGCGGACCGTCTTCGCCCGCGGGCGGCTGAACGAGCACGCGCTCACCGCAGGGATGAAGCGCCTGGGGTACCTGGACCAGGTCGCGGCGCAGGCGGAGGCCCGCGCCGCCGGCGCCGACGAGGCGCTCTTCCTCGACACCGCCGGCCACCTGGCCGAGGGCGCCGCGAGCAACGTCTTCCTCGTCGTGGGCGGCGCGCTGTGGACGCCGCCGCTCTCGTGCGGCGTGCTGCCCGGGATCACCCGCGGCGTCGTGCTGGAGCTCGCCGCCGCCTCCGGCATCCCGGTGCGCGAGGAGCCGGTCCCGCCCGGCGCGCTCCGCGACGCGGACGAGGCGTTCCTCACCAGCAGCCTGCGCGCGCTGGTGCCCGTCGTCGCCATCGGCGGCGACCCCATCGGCAGCGGCCGGCCGGGCCCGCTCACGCTCCGTCTGCTCCACCTCTACCGGGAGCGGGTGCACGTGGAACTCGAATCTGGCGGGGTGTCATGATCATCGAGTGCATCCTGACGACGATGAACCAGGATGGCGACGTCAACTTCGCGCCCATGGGCGTCGTCTGGGGCGAGGACCGGCTCACCATCCGGCCGTACAGGGACACGACCACCTTCCGCAACCTCGTGGCGACCGGGCAGGCGGTGGTGAACCTGATCGACGACGTCTACTACTTCGCCCAGGGCGCGATCTCGTCCCCCGTCTTCCCTGCGGTCCCGGCGGAGAAGGTGCGCGGCGTCGTGCTCGCGGACGCCTGCTCCTGGCGCGAGGTCGAGGTCGAGGAAGCCGACGTCGAGGCGCCGCGCGCCCGTTTCGAGTGCCGCGTGGTCCACCGCGGCTTCAAGCGCGAGTTCCTCGGATTCAACCGCGCGCGCCATGCGGTGCTGGAAGCCGCCATCCTGGCGACGCGGACGCGGCTCCTCCCGATCGAGGAGATCCTGCGCGAGTACGAGCGTCTCCAGGTGATCGTGGACAAGACGGCGGGCCCGCGGGAGCACGAGGCCATGGCCATGCTCACCGAGTACGTGCGCAAGGAAGCCGCGGCGCTCCAGGGAGGAGGGGAATGACGGCCGCTGAGGCGGTGTGGGTCGAAGCGCCGGCGCGGCTGCACCTCGGGCTGCTCGATCTGCGGGGCGACCTGGGCCGGCGCTTCGGCGGGATCGGGATCGCGGTCCGGGAGCCGTCGCTCCTCCTGGAGGCGCGCCCGGCGCCGGAGCTCATCGTGAGCGGCGAGGAAGCGGAGCGCGTGGCGTCGTACGCGCGCCGCTTCCTGGAGCACCACGGCCTGAGCGGCGGCGCCCGGCTGCACCTGCACCGGGCGATCCCGGCCCACTGCGGGCTGGGCTCGGGGACCCAGATCGCCCTCGCCGTGGCGCGCGCCCTCGCCATCCTCTACGGCCGGCCGACGGCCGCGGCCGAGCTCGCCACGGCGGTGGGGCGCGCGCGGCGGTCCGCCATCGGGACCTGGGCGTTCGAGCGCGGCGGGTTCATCCTCGAGGGCGGCCGCCGCGATGATGACGACCGGCCGGCGCCGCTGCTCGTGCGCCACGCGATGCCGGAGGACTGGCGCTGCGTGCTGGCCATACCGGACATCGGCCCGGGGCTCAGCGGCGACGCCGAGGAGGCCGCGTTCCGGTCGCTGCCGCCGCCGTCCGAGGCGCTGGTCGGGCGGATCGCGCGGCTCGTCCTCATGCTGCTCCTGCCCTCCCTGGTGGACGGCGACCTGGAGGGGTTCGGCCGCGCCGTCACCGAGATCCAGCGCTGCGTCGGCGAGTCGTTCGCGGCCGTGCAGGGCGCCACGTTCATGCACCCGCTCGTCGAGGAGCTGATCGCCGAGATGCTGGCCGGCGGCGCGGCGGGCGCCGGCCAGTCCTCCTGGGGGCCGACGGTCTACGGGTTCGTTCGCGGCGACGCTGCGGCCCGGGACCTCGCCGGCCGGATCGAACGCCGCCTCGCCGGCCGCGGGCTCGTCCTCTCCGTCGCGTTCGACAACACGGGCGCTCGGGCCTGGCGGGGCGGGGAGCAGCCCTCCAGCGCCCCGGGTGTCTCATCTGACCCCCCACCATCGTCTCTCCAGTAGGAGGCCATCCCCGCGAACGGATCACCCGTGGGCATTCGCCGGCTTTTCGAACGCCACTATCCCGCCCTCGTCCGCTTTCTCTACCGGCGGCTGGGCGACCGCGACCAGGCCGAGGAGCTCGCGCAGGAGGCGTTCACGCGCCTGCTGAACCAGCGGCTCCGCCGGCCGACCGCCTGGCTCTACGCCGTGGCGGCGAACCTGGCGCGGGACGCGGCCCGCGGCGAGGCGGTCCGGGCGCGACGGCTCCAACTGCTCGCCGGTGAGTTCGCGGACGCCACGCAGCCGAGCCCGGAGCAGGAGCTCCTGCGCGAAGAGACCGCGCGGCGGGTGCGGGCGGCGCTCCTCTCGCTCTCGGAGCGGGACCGGCTGCTCCTCCTGCTGCGCGAGGAGGGGCTCAGCTACCGGGAGATCGCGGACGTGGTCGGCGTCTCGCCCACGTCGGTCGGCCCGCTGCTGACGCGGGCGCAGCGCCGCTTCGTGCAGCTCTACCACGACACGACGACGGAGGCGCACGATGCGTCCGCATCCGCCTGAGGGCGAGCTGCAGGCGCTGCTGGACCGCGAGCTCGGCCTGGTCCGGCGCCTCCGGCTCCGCATGCACCTCCGGCGCTGTCCGTACTGCGCCGGCCGGTACGAGGCCGTCGCCCGCGCCAACGCGGATGCGACCCGCCTCCTCTCGTCGCTCAGCCTCGCCGTGGACCCGGCCGACGCATGGGCCCGGTTCCTGGTCCTGAGCGGCGGGCGCGCGGCGCGCCCCACCGTTCCGCTCATCGCCCGGCTCGTCGTGCCCGCGGTGGCGGGCGCGGTGGCCGTCGCCTCCTACATGGCCTGGCCGCGGCCGGAGCTCAGCGCCGCCGACCTGCGCCCCGCGGAGCTGCTCGAGCGCCTCGCGGAGGCCGTGGACGACGTCGTCCTGGACCTGTGCTGCGCCGACTACGATGGCGGCGGGTTGCCGGATGACGGCCTGGTCACGCTGAGCGGCCCCGGCGAGGTGGTGAAGCTCGTCGTGGTCTACGAGGACGTCGACGGGGACGGCAAGTTCTCGCCCGGCGACCGCGTGCGTTACGTCTCAGCCAGACCCTCCATTCGCTGACCGAACACTTCAGGAGTGTGCCATGAAGTGCACGCGTCTCATCGCGCTGACCTGTAGCGTGATCGCGGCGAGTCCCGCGCTCGCCCAGGCGCCCGACGCCGCGTCCGACACGACCACGTTCCGCCTGCCGGCGGTGCGGGTCGAGGTCTCGCGACTCGGCGTCGGCGGGATCCCGCTCGCCCGTACGCCCTTCGGCGCGGCCGTGATCGACGCCGAGGAGCTGCAGCGGAGCCCCTCGCTCACCATCGCGGACGCGCTGGGCCGCCTGCCCGGCGTCGCGCTCGCCGACGAGCTGGGCAGCGCCTACCAGCCGGACCTCGTGCTGCGGGGCTTCAGCGTCTCGCCGGTGGTCGGGCTCCCCCAGGGCGTGAGCGTCTTCGTGGACGGGGTGCGGATCAACGAGCCGGACGCCAGCCAGGTGAACTTCACGCTGGTGCCGTTCGCCGACCTCGAGCGGATCGAGGTGCTGCGCGGCCCCTCCGGCCCGTTCGGCAAGAACACCCTCGGCGGCGCCGTCAACCTCGTGACGCGCCGGGGCGGGCCGCAGCCGTTCGTGAACGCCGAGGCGTCGTTCGGGAGCTTCGGCCAGCTCGAGGGGCGGGCGCAGGTCGGCGGGCAGCGCGGCCCGTTCGACTACTACATCTCCGGCCGCTACCGCCAGGAAGACGGCTGGCGTGACGCCTCGTACACCCGCACCGCCCAGGTCTTCGCCAAGGGCGGCTGGACGAACGGCAACACGGACGTGTGGCTCTCCTACACGTTCGCCACGGACAGTCTGCTCCAGGCCGGGTCGGTGCCGATCACGTGGCTGCAGTCCAGGGACTCGATCCCGCCCCGCTGGCGCAACACGGATGACGCGCGGAAGATCAACTTCACGGGCGGCGACTTCTTCGGCCCGACGATGCACTTCCTGAACGCGCAGCTCACTCAACGGCTGAGCCCGCAGACCGAGCTCAAGGCCAACGCGTTCTTCCGCAGCAACGACATCGAGCAGTTCAACGCGAACTTCACCGAGCCGGACACGCGCCTCCTCACGGACATCCGCTCCGTCGGCGGCACGGTCCAGCTCGCGCACGTCCGCGGCGACCTCCAGATCGACGGCGGCATCGAGTACGCGTTCAACGACGTCGAGATCACCATCTTCGACCACCCGAACGAGAACTACCCCACGATCGATCCGGAGGGCGAGCTGTCGGAGGACGTGGGCACGAAGGAGCACAACGTCGGCGCCTACATCCAGGCCCGCTACATGCCGAACCCCCGGCTCGCGTTCACCGGGATGCTGCGCTACGACTACGTCAGCCTCCCGTTCCGTGACTTCCTCGAGCCGGAGAACGACGGCGACAACACCTTCAATCAGTTCACGGGCGCGCTGGGCGTGGACTACGTGCTGCGCCCGGGCGTGGTCGGGTTCGCCAGCTACGGCCGCGGCTTCCGGGCCCCCACGATCATGGAGCTCGCCTGCGCCGACCCGGACGATCCGTGTCCGCTGCCGTACGAGCTGGGCGCCGACCCGCCGCTCGATCCGGTGACGACGGACACGTGGCAGGCGGGGCTGCGCCTCTTCCAGGGCCCGTTCTCGGCCGACATCGTCGGGTTCTGGTCCGAGGTGCACGACGACATCTTCCACGTGCAGCCGCACGGGGCGAGGACCGGCTACTTCCAGAACATCGAGCGTACGCGTCGTCAGGGGCTCGAGCTCGGTCTCGCCTACCAGCCGAACGAATCGTTCCGGCTGTACGGCGCGGTGGGGCTGACGCGCGCGACGTTCCAGACCACCGCGCGGCTCTCGGCGCCCTACAGCGACGATGACGACGATGACTTCGACGACGACGACGATCTGGTCGTCGCGTTCGACGATGACGATGACGATGACGAGCCCCTCGTCGAGCCGCCGGAGGTGCGGCCGGGGCACGTCTTCCCGATGGTCCCCGCGATCCGCGCCAACGTCGGCGCCACGTACCGGGCCGGGCCGCTGCGCCTCGGGCTCGAGGTGAGTCACGTCGGCAGCCAGTGGCTCCGCGGCGACGAGGACAACACCGAGGAGGAGCTGAAACTCGATCCGTACACGCTGGTGGACATCAGCGCCGAGTACCGGCTGTTCGACCGCATGACGGTCTTCGCGAACATCCAGAACGTGTTCGACGTGGAGTACAACACGTTCGGCGTGCTCACGCTGAACCACCTCAACGACATCAACTCGCCGCGCGTCGAGCCGTTCGTCACGCCCGGCTTCCCGCGGCGGGCGACCATCGGGCTGCGGTACCGGCTGTAGCAGCCCAGCGGGCCGCTGTGGCCAACGGTGTGGTGCAGCGGCTCGCCCCCTTTTCACACCGGATCTCGCGTTGAACCCGCCGGTGTGGTGGTGAGCCGCACCGGCGGGCCGCGAGGACTTCGGGCGCCGTTCGGCTTGACCCGGATGGCGCCCGGAGTATCTTGAGCATCTCGTTCGAACGCACGTTCCGGGTCCCCCCGTCAGTCTCAGGAACCGCGGGAGGCGCGTATGAAGATCGTTCGGACGGGTGCGCTGGCGGTTCTCGTCCTCGCGGCCCACCTGGCGCCGGCCCACCTCTCCGCCCAGGAAGAACAGGCAGCCGACAGCCTGGAAGTGATCCCGCTGGTGCCGCTGACGGTGACGGTGCTGCGCACGCCCGTGCGTATGGACCAGGCGCCGTTCACCGTGGCCGCCTGGCGGCGCGACGCGGCAGAGCGCGCGCGCCCCGGCCAGGGGCTGGACGAGGCGCTGCGCGGCGTCGCGGGCGTGCAGGTGGACAACCGGTACAACGACGCGCTCGGCGAACGGCTCTCGATCCGCGGCTTTGGTGCCCGGGCGCAGTTCGGCGTCCGCGGGGTCAAGGTGGTCGTGGACGGGATCCCGGCCACCATGCCGGACGGCCAGACCACGCTGAACCATCTGGATCTGGCCTCGCTCGGCCGGGTCGAGGTGATCCGCGGGCCGGCCTCCGCGCTCTGGGGCAACGGCGCGGGCGGCGTGGTCCAGCTCGAGACGGAGCCGCCTCCGGTGAGCGGCTTCCGGCAGGAGCTCGAATCCGCTGCGGGCTCCAACGGCTTCCTGCGTCTCACCAGCGTCACGGCGGGCCACGCCGGCGCCGCCGCCTACCGGGTCGCCTTCTCGCGCACGGCGAGCGACGGCTACCGGGAGTGGAACGCCTCCGAGATCTACCGCGGGAACGCGATGGTGCGCTACGCGCCGGGCGTGAACGACATCCGCGTCGTCGGCCACTTCGTGCACTACGACGCGCAGAACCCCGGCGCGCTGACGGTGGCGCAGATCGCCGAGGACCGCCGGCAGGCGAACGGCAACAACCGCGCTCAGCGCACGGGCGAGGAGGGGGTGCACGGCCAGCTCGGCGTCGTGTGGCGGCGCCCGGTCGGGCAGAACGACCTGGAGGTCTCGGTGCACGGGATCGTGCGATCGCTGACGAACCCGATCCCGCCGACGATCATCGAGCTGGACCGACTGGCCGGCGGTGCGCGCATCGCGCTGCACGGCTCCGTGGACATCGCCGACCGCGAGCTGCGCTGGTCGGTGGGCGCGGAGACGGAGCTCCAGCGCGACGACCGCCAGAACTGGGTGAACGAGCAGGGCACGCGCGGAGAGCTGACGCTCGACCAGTTCGAGACCGTCACCGGCGTGGGCGCGTTCGCGCAGGTGGCCGCGCCGCTCGCCGCGCGCGTCCACGCCCTCGGCGGCATCCGCTACGACCGTTACCGGTTCGAGGCCGAGGACCGGCTCATCACGGCGGACAACCCGGACGACTCGGGCAGCCGGACGATGGACGCGCTGAGCCCGTCGGTGGGCGTGCTGGTGGAGTGGGACTCCCGCGTACAGCTCTACACGAACGTGGCGACGTCCTACGAGACGCCGACGACCACGGAGCTGGTCAACCGGCCGACGGGCGCCGGCGGGTTCAACCCGGACCTCGACCCGCAGCGGACCGTGTCCGTTGAGGTCGGTCTCAAGGGGCGGATCGGCCAGTCGCTGGCGTACGACGTGGCCGCCTACCGTGCGCGGGTCGAGGACGCGCTCATCTCATTCGAGGTCCAGGACGCGCCCGGCCGTCAGTTCTTCCGCAACGCGGGGACGGCGCTGCACCGCGGCGCGGAGGCGAGCCTCTCGCTGGCGCTGTTCGACGGCCTCACCGGGCGGATCGGTTACACCTACACGGACGCGCGCTTCGACTCGTACGTCACGGAGGACGGCGCCTTCGACGGCAACCGGGTACCGGGCGTCGCGCCGTTCCGCTTCGACGCCGCGCTCACCTATCGCGGCCGGCGGGGGTGGTTCGTCGGCGTGGACTACCGGCGCGTATCGCGCATCCCGGTGAACGACGCCAACACCGCCTTCTCGCCGGGCTACCAGGTCACGGACCTGCGCCTCGGGATGGAGCGTCTGAGGCTCGGCGGCGTGTCGCTTTCGCCGTTCGCGGTCGTCAGCAACGTCTTCGATGAGGAGTACAACGCGTCGGTGACGGTGAACGCGT
>QGVH01000039.1 GCA_003242735.1 bacterium
GCCGCGAGCTGGTCAACGGCCTCGCCCAGCTGTACGAGGCCTGGGGCCGGCCCGAAGACGCGGAGCGCGTGCGCCGGGAGGGCTAGGGCCCGCCCGCCGACCCCGACCGGCCGGCGACCCCCACCCGCCCCTCGCCCTCCTCCACGGCCCGATCCCCGGGGGCCGTGATCTGTTTTTCGCCCGTTTCCCGTATAGCACAGTGAGCCGGGTGGAACCCCGCGACGCGCCGGCGAGAGGGGCCGGCGATGCGCGGGTGCCAGGCTCCGGCCCGGGGATCGGCCGTGGCGGGAGCGCGGACGAACTCTCCCAGCCCCGGACCCGAGCGCCACGGCGGAGGCAACGCATGGGCCCTCGAATGGATCGAGCCGAACAGTCCCGAGCGACCGACGCGGCCGGGCCGCAACGCGAGGAGGGCGACACCCGCGCGCCCTACGTGCAACCGCGCCTCGATCGACTCGGCGCTTGGAACGCGCTCACGCTCCAGCACAGCATTCCCGTCGCCCCGTGAGATCGCGAGGCGACGCCGGCAGGAACCGCGGCACGAGGCGCGGCAACGCGCTGGTCTTGAACGGAGCTGATCGAAGGAAACCCCGGAGTGACGATGGAAAAGATGTCCGGACGCCCGGTGCAAGGCCGCCGGCTGCCTACGCTGGTCCTGATCGGGCTTGCACTGTTCGTCCTTCCTGCTGCCTGGGAGCGGGACGGCCCGCTCTCCCCACCGCACGGCGATCCCGAGACCTCTTCCCCTCCGCTCGGGCTCGTCGAGCCATTCGGGCGAGTCTGATCGCCCAGGCGGTCCGGCATCCGCCCCCACTACACCCCACCCAGATGCCGGACCGCCTCCCTCACCACGGCGGCGGGGAGGCCGGGGGCGTCGGCCCCAACCGCAAACGGCAGAGCGGGAGCCGCGCCGCCACCACCCCGATCCACGACGCCGCGGCCTGTCGCGCGGCGGCACCCAACGGCACCCCCACGGCTTCCCACAACGCCCTCACCGCTCCGCGCGGAGACAACGGCTCCCAGCCGGTGTCCTGCCCCGCGACGCGCTGCAACTGCACAATGCCCGCCAGCATGCCGCGCCTCCCCGCCCCACCGTGCCCCTCACCACGACCACCGCGCCCGGCGCCGCAGCACAGGAGATGCTCGTAACCGAGGAGGAACTTGCCGTCCGGCTCGGGAACCAACGGCGCGCTGCCCAGATCCGGGAAGAACGCTTCGATCGCAGGACGCCGCAGCCGCACGCCCCGGTCCCAGCCGTACACCACGAACGCCTCCGGATCCACCCAACACACGTCCTCCGCGACCGGCGTCCACCCCGCCCGCACCAGGTGCACCAGCGTGGTGCTCTTCCCCGCCCCACGCCCCCCGAGGAACGCGATGGCTGGCGGCGGCATCGCCCCACCTTCGTCCGCCGCCGGCGGCACCGCCGGCGGCTGCCAGTCCACCGACCCCGCTGGCGGAACCGCCACCGCCGCGTGCAGAGGCAGCAGCCCGCTCGCCCGTAGCGCCTCGCAAATCGCGATGTACAGCGCGGTGAACAGGTCCGCATCCGGCACCGCCCCCCACGCCTCGATCCGCGCCGCCTCGGCCTCCAGCGTCAGCCGCACCCCCGCACCTCCACCCTGCCGCCACTCCCACTCCCTCCCCGTGCTGCGCCACGTCAGGAGCCGGCCGGGCACCAGCGCCCGCACAGGCTCGCCCGCCAGCGGAGCAAGTGCCCGATCCGTTGCCCGCCACTCAAGCGTGATCGCGTACGGACGCTCCGGCAACGCATGCTCAGGACGCCACCACTGCGCGAGCAGCCACCCTCGCAGGGGCTCCGGCACCCCGCGGCCAACGAACGAGCGCCCGAGGATCGAAAACGCGATGTCTTCAGCCACCAGCGGCATCGCCGCGAACCTCGATCAATCCGGCATCGAGGAGCTCGGCGAGGATCCTGCGCATGTCCGCCTCCGCGGCCTCGCGCGAGACGTCGTACGCGGCAACCAACGCATCGATCAACGGCCCCTCTCCCGACGCCGGCAAGGCCCGCCAGATGCACCGCCCGGTCTCGTTCAGACTGTACATCTGCTGCGTCTCGGGATCGAGGAGCACCAGCTCGTTCCCGAGGTCCGTCTCGATCACGCGCGCGACCCGCGCGTACGTCACTGCCACCGTCGGCCTCCGGAACTCCTCGACTGCGACTTCCCTCCCCCGCTCGCCCTCGTCCGACCCCCGTGACACCAGGTCGGAGAAGAACGGAAGGGTCACGTCACCGGCCCAACGGCCGAACCACGTTTTCCCATCCGGCATTCGCCGAACGCGGGGCCCCCCCTGGTATCTTGGACGGGGGCTGTGCGGTTTGCAAGCCAGCCACGGTAGACGCGTTCGCGCCACCCCTCGGGAGGGACCCCTGCTCGGAGCCCCCCATCGCCGGCCCGACGCTCGCCCCCGCGACCGACCGCGCCGGCCTCCGGCAGCGTCGGCCGGTCCTGGACGGTCGTGCCGCCGCCCGTCCCCTCGACGCGGACCACCCCGACCATCGCGATCGAGAGGATCGCGTCCGGGTCGGCCAGCGCCGGGGTCACCCGCAGCCGCTCGCCGGGATCCGACGCCGCGGCCACCGCCAGCGCCGCAACCGCAGCGTCGGGGCCGGCACGATCGCGCTGCCCGAGCCGAGCACCGCGCCGAGCACGATGAGGACCAGCCCGGGCAAGGGCAGGACCCGTTCGAGCCCTCGCGCCACGCGCCCCGGCGTCGCGCCGTCTCAGCGGCTGGACGGGCCGGTCACCGGGTCGAACAGGAAGTCATCGTAGATCGCCCGGGCGATGAACGCGATCGCTCTTTCTCGCTCGGGGATGGGTCGCTGGGATTCCTTGATGAACACGACGGTGACGACGTGCCCCGCGTCTGCCGGAAGGGAGATGATGCCCACGTCGTTCGTGGTACCGCCGATCGTCCCCGTCTTGTGTGCGACCTCGACCCACGGCGGCAGCATCCCCTTGATGCGCCCCTCTCCGGTCTCGCAGCGCCGCATGATGTCCAGCAGCAGCTCCGTGCTCTCGGCGCTCAGGATCTCCCGACGCCAGATCCGCTCCAAGAGCCGCGCCATGGCCTCCGGCGTCGCGGTGTCCCGTGGGTCCGCATCGAACGCCGCCGCGGCCGAATCCCGCTGCGCCTGCGGCACGGCGTCCGCCAGCTTCCTGAACTCGGCGGGCGAGATCTCCCCGTTCGCGGGCAGGCCCTTCACTCCGAGCCAGTCGCCGATGAGCAGCGAGGTCGGCCGGTCCACGCGGATCCCCTCCGCGCCGACCGCGCGCATGCGGGCCGTCACCGCTTCCGCCCCGCCAGCCAGCCGGAGGAGGATGTCCGTCGCGCTGTTGTCGCTGATCAGGAGCATGAGCTCCAGCAGGTTGTGCACGGAGAGGATGACGCCGGGATCATCGAACAAGGAGGTCAGCGTGCCGCTGCCCGGGTGGAGGTCCTCCGGCCGGATCTCGATCAGACTGTCCAGTCGGACCTCGCCGCGGTCGACCCGCGTCAGCAGTTCGACGGCGATCGGGACCTTGTACGCGCTGGCCATGGGGAACCGCTCGGTGCGGTTCAGATAGACCGCGCGGCCGGTCTCGAGGTGCACGGCCGCCACGCCCACCGTCCCGCCGGCCAGCTCGGCCAGGCGCGCGATCTCGCGTTCGAGTCGCTCGAGCCCCGGGTCCGCCGCCACCGCGGCCGGTTGGGCTCGGGCCGCCGACGCTCCGGGCACCGCCAGCAGCGCGGCCGAGGCGGCGACGAACCACACCCTGGAAGCGCCGACGACGCGCCTCGCCCGACCGCGCCATGTGCGCCAGCCGGGGCGCGCACCCCGCGCCGCCACTCCGCTGACCATGGCGTTCTCGTCCATCGCGTTCCCTCGCGCAGGATCAACGGGACACGACTTCGTGCCGGACCGTCAGGTCATCGATGCGGTCCACATCCACCTGGACGCCGATCCCCGGCGCGTGCAGCGGCACGTCCACCATGCCGTCGGGGCCCATCGTCCATTCCGGCACCACGATGTCACGCTCCCAGTAGCGCGCACTCGGCGAGAGGTCGCCGGGCAGGGTGAAGTTCGGCAGGGAGGCGAGCGCCACGTTGTGGGCCCGGCCGATCCCGCTCTCCAGCATCCCGCCGCACCACACCGGGATCCCGTGCCGCGCGCAGAAATCGTGGATGGCGATCGCCGACCGGAAACCGCCGACCCGCCCTGGCTTGATGTTCACGATCCGGCCGCTGCCGAGCGCGACCATGTCCTCCGCACGATCGAGTCCCGTGATGGACTCGTCCAGACAGATCGGCGTACGCAGCCGCTGCTGGAGCCGCGCGTGCCGCACCAGGTCTTCGTGGTCCAGCGGCTGCTCGATCATCATCAGGTCGAACGCATCGAGCTTCGCGAGCCGGTCCGCATCCGCGAGCGTGTACGCCGAGTTCGCGTCTGCCATGAGCGGAACCCCCGGGCCCAGGGCTTCGCGGACGGCGCCCACGTACTCCACGTCCGCGCCCGGCTCGATCTTCACCTTGACCTTGCGGTAGCCCTGCGCGACCGCCGCACGCGCTCGTTCGACCAGCGCTTCCGGGTTCTTCTGGATGCCGAGCGAGATGCCCACCGCGACCCGCTCCCGCGTACCGCCCAGCAGCCGCGCCAACGGCAACGACCGCAGACGCGCGGCGAGCTCCCACACGCCCATCTCGACGGCCGCCTTGGCCATGCGGTGGCCTCGCAGATCCGCATCCAGCAGCGGCTGGACCTCCTCGGGGCCTGTGAGCGCCCGGCCCAGGATGCGCGGCGCGAGCCACTCCCGGATCGCGAACCACGCCGTGTCGATCGTCTCCGGGCTGTAGTTCGGCCGCTCGCCGGCCACGCACTCCGACCACCCCACGATCCCGTCCGGGTGGTGCAGCTCGAGCAAGAGAATGCGCCGCTCCCACACCTCGCCCGATGAGATGCGGAACGGCTCGCGCAGCCGCAGACGGACCTCCCGCAGGACGAGCCTGTCCACGCGGAGCATCACCGATCCTCTCCTCCCGCGTCTGGCGCGGCCAGCGCGTAATGACAGCGCCCGGCTTCCAGATCCCGGAGGAAGCCGACGACGCGGTAGCCGCGGGCGAGGTAGTACGTGAACGCGCTCCGGATCGCGTCGCGCCAGCGAACGGCGAGGTCCATGGACGATGCACGGACGGCGTCAATGTCGGCCGGCACTTCGATCCGCACCAGCGGATGCTCGACGAACGCATCGGCATCGCTGCGTGGCTCGCCGCCCGGGCCGCAGTTCACCACCGGCGCAGCGTCCACGCCGACCGGGGCGGCGCGCCGCCCGTCTCCGCCCACACGCCCCGCGATCCTCCAGACCACGATGAGGCGGTCGGTGCCCAGGACGTGGAGATCGCTCCCGGTCCGGCCGTACATGTCCGGCGCATACTCGACGACCTCGACGCCCAGCCGGGTCAGGTTCAGGTGCGCGTTGCGAGCGACCAGCGGATCGAAGGTCCAGTAGATCGCCTCGACGCCCAGCTTCCCGACCACCTCACGCTGGTACTCCTTCAGACGTCGGCCAATGCCCTGGTCGCGCGCCTCGGGTCGTACGGCGAGCATGTGGGACCAGTGCGCGATGCGTCCATCCCGGATGCCGCTCAGGCCGAACACGAACCCGAGCAAGCGGCCGTCTTCCGCGAACGCGCCGGCCACCAGCCCCCCCACCTTCGGCACCACCTTCAGCAGGCTCGCCGGCACGACGTCGGTGTAGTCTCCGCCCCAGGTCAGGCGCTGGAGCTCGACGCAGGCGGCGAACTCCGCGTGCGTGCGCAGAGGCCGTACCTCCACCGACGAGAACGCGTCGCCTGCGGCGCTCCCCACCCCCCGGTCCACGCCCACGTGCGTCATCGCTCGAGCCGCTCCGGCCGCCGACCGGCGTGGGGTGCCGCGGCGGCCAGCACCGCAGCCGCTGGCCGCCCGGCCGCCGAAGACGCCGGGATCTCCTCGAAGGGGATGTCGAGGATCGGGTACGCCGCCCAATCCCCGTAGTCGAAGTGCCACCACTCCCAGTCGTAGACGCGGAAGCCCTCGGCCTCCATCGCGTCACGCAGCACCTCGCGGTGCCACCGCTGGAGTGAGGTCCCGCCTGGGTAATCCGCGAAGGAGCGGTCCGAGAACTCGTCGTAGCCGCTCACCATCTCGACCGGCTCGCCCGTCCGCAGGTCGAAGAGCGTGAGGTCCACGGCCGAACCCCGGTTGTGCCGCGACCCCTTGCTCGGGTCCGCCACGAAGATCTTCTGGCGCTCCGGCGTCGCGTCCCAGAACATCTTCGTCACGTGCCAGGGGCGGTACGCATCGTGGATCAGGACGCCGAACCCCTGCTCGCGCAGCTTCCGATGGGCCCGCACGAGCGCCTCCGCCGCCGGACGCTGGAGGAACGCCCGCGGCTGGGTGTAGAAGACCGAACCCATGAAGTTGTTCGTCGTCGCGTAGCGGATGTCGAGGCGGATCGTCGGGTCCAGCGTGATCAGCTCGACCAGCTCCGGCTCCCGGAACTCGCCCTCCTCGCGGGGAGGCGAAGCGGCCAGTGCAGCGGCGCGCAGTTCCTCGACCGGGCGGACGGGCGCGATGCGGAACGTCTCGCCGGCCTCCGTGCCCACGTTCCTGCGGGGGAAGACGATGCCCGCCGCCCTGACGCTCGTCGCACGGCCGTTCGCATCACGGGAGAAGACGAGACGCTCGCCGGCGTACAGGCCCCAGTCAGGGAACGCGAACACATCCTCCCACGCTTCTTCGAGCGGATATTCGAAGAACCACTCGATGAGCGCGTGGAGCCGCCCATCCCGCTCGAGGATGTAGAGGATGTTGTGGTCCCAGCCGTACTCGCCGATCAGGCCCCGCCAGCGCTCCGGCGGAGGGGCCGGGCGCCGCACCGGTACGCGCCTCAACGTGTCGCCGCCCACGACCAGCGCATCGGTGCCGATGGGAACGACCCGCGTGCCGTAGGCCAGTCGGCCGTCGGCAATCAGCGCATCCCCCGCCGCGCGTAGCTCGGTGCGGAACCCGCCCCTCAGCGGGACCAGCAGCAGGCGGCCGTACCGGTCAACCAGCTCGACGTCGCCGCTCTTGCCCTCGTAGCGCCCCTCGAGCGCCGCGGCCAGCCCCTCGGGCAACGGAGCCGTCGTGTCCGGCGCCGGCGGCGCCGCGCCTACCCGCGCCGCGAGCATGGCGCGCAGCGCGTGATCCGCGATCCGCTCGACGACGACGTTCGCCGCATCGAGCGTCGTCACCGCCACGACGCCCAGCTTCTCGTCCGGCAGGAACGCGAGCTCCGTGGCGAAGCCGTAGATCGCGCCGCTGTGCCCGATCCTGCGGCGGCCGTCGAGCTCACGGATCGCGAAGCCGAGGCCGAAGCCGGTGGTCTCGCCCGGCGCCGCGAACTGCGGCCGCCACATCTCCGCGAGGGACTCCTCGCGCAACACCTGCGCGCCACCGGCCGCACGCCCGCCCGCGAGCAGCATCGAGAGGAACCGGGCGAGATCCGTCACGGTCGAGTACATGCCCCCGGCCGGCGCCATGCCGAGCGGGAACCGCGGGGCCTCGAACCGCCTCCCGTCGTAGCCCCACATGTAGGCGGTCGCGAGGTCACGGAGCAGGTCCGCCCGGGGCTCGAACGAGCTGCGATCCAGCCCGGCGGGGCGCAGCACGGCGGACTCGACACGCTGCGCGAACGGCTCGCCCGTGACGTGCTCCAGCAACCGGCCCACGACGGCGATCCCCGCGTTCGAGTACTTGGTCCGGCTGCCCGGGGCGTAGACCAGCTCCGTCCCGTTCAGACTCGCGACCGTCTCGGCGAGAGAGGCGCCGGAGTCGTCGAAGTAGTTGCCCACCGGCGGCTCGCGCACGAGCCCCGAGCGGTGCGCCATGAGATGCCGCAGCGTCACCGGCGTCCCGAACGGATTCGCGGGACGGAAGTCGGGCAGGTAGGTCTCCACCGGCGCGTCCAGGTCCAGCTCGCCGCGCTCGACGAGCTGCATGACGGCAATGTCCGTGAAGAGCTTCGAGACCGAGCCGACACGGTACACCGTCGCCGCCGTCGCCGGCACGCCGTCCTCCGGCCGCGCAAAGCCGAAGCCACGCGCCCACACGATCCGCTGGTCGTCAACCAACGCGATGGAGACCGCCGGCAACTCCTTGGTCGCCATCTCTCGCTCGATGAACGCCTCGATGGAACGGACCGCAGCGGCGTACCCGGGCGGGGGCTCGATCGCGGTCTCACCGGCTCCGCAGGCCGCTGCGCCGGCCGCGACCAGCGCGACGAGCACCGAGCGCCGCAGCCGGCTGCTCGCTCTCTCCCAGAGGTGTGCAGGCATGGTCGTTCTCCCTTCACTCGCCGCGACTTCCCGGTCCACGCACGGTCCGCCCCGACTTCGCGCCCGTGTGCCCACGCCGCGCACGACCGCCACGCCGTTCACGGACGCGTCCTGCACGCCGGTCGGGAGTCGATGGGGGGTCATCGAACGTGGCGAGGTCACGGGTCATTTCAGGATCGAAGTCGTCGATGTCGGCCGGACGAGCCCACGTTCGTGAGCCCCCGTTCGCCGCCACGGCGGGAGCCCCCGTCGAACCCGTTCGGCCCCATGGAGATGAGCGACAGGGCCTGGAGCTTCGGGTCCGGGGCGTCGCGGCTCCCGGCGAGCGATGACTCGTTCTTCGTCGAGGGCAGCGTCGGCCCGCCCGGTGACGGGCGCTCGCGGGCCGCGTCGAGGCCTCGCCACGCACGACGGCCGGCCGGCCGGGGGCGCTATCGCATACGGACGTGGATCGGATATTGTATACAGCAGCCGGCCAAAGTAATACGGTGACTCCCTCGCCGCAAGAATCTTGTCAACCCAGCCCGCGACCCCGACTCCCGGCTTCCGCGCTCACGCCCACGGACCGTTTTCACCGCTCCGGTGTACCTCCAGTGTCCCCGCCGCCGGCGCCCGCGCCGGCCGCGACCACCCAGGCCCTCAGCCCGACGAGCCCCCGCCATGACCGATCCGCGCGCCACCGCAGCCGCTGCCGCAGCAACCGCCACTCCAGCCACAGCCGACGGTGAAGAGTTCCACGACGACATCATCTATCCCGACGCCATCCCCTTCCTCCTCGTCCACCTCGCCTGCTTTGCCGCGATCTGGACGGGCGTGACCGTCGAGGCGCTGCTCCTGTGCGTCGTCCTGTACGTGGTCCGCATGTTCGGGCTCACGGCGGGGTTCCACCGCTACTTCTCGCACCGCTCGTTCAAGACCAGCCGGGTCGCGCAGTTCCTGCTCGCGTTCCTCGCCCAGACATCGGCGCAGCGCGGCGTGCTCTGGTGGTCGGCCAAACACCGGCACCACCACCTGCACTCGGACACCGAGCTGGACGTGCACTCGCCGCGGCATCGCGGATTCTGGTACGCGCACGTCGGCTGGATCTTCACGCGCCAGCACGACACCGCGGACTACTCCACGATCCCGGACCTCACACGCTACCCCGAGCTGGTCTGGCTCGACCGGCACCCGTACTTCGGCGCGTTCCTGCTCGCGGTCGCGTGCTTCCTCGTCGCGGGCTGGCCCGGCCTCGTCGTGGGCTTCTTCTGGAGCACGGTGCTGCTCTACCACGGCACGTTCTTCATCAACTCCCTCGCGCACGTGCACGGCGAGCAGCGCTACGTGACGGGTGACGACTCGCGCAACAACTGGTGGCTCGCGCTGATCACGCTGGGCGAGGGCTGGCACAACAACCACCACGCGTACCAGCGCTCGACGCGGCAGGGCTTCCGGTGGTGGGAGATCGACGTCACGTACTACATCCTCAAGGTGCTCTCCTGGTTCCGCATCGTCTGGGACCTGGGCGAGCCGCCGCCCGAGGTCGTGCGCAACGAGCGGCCGCTCGGCCGTAAGGTGATCGAGCGTGCGGCCGTGCGTATCGCGCAAACCTTCCCGGTTGAACGCATCGCGGAGCAGGTCCGGGCGGCGTGGGAGAACACGCCGACGTGGGAAGAGGTGAAGGCACGCGTGCGCGGGGCCGGCGCACAGGCGGAGGCGAGGTTCGCGGCGCTCCACCTGCCGCAACTCCCGCACCTGCCGTCGCTGGAGGAGTGCCGGCGCCGCGCCGAGGAGCTGTTCGCGCAGGCGCCCGCCGTTTCGCGGGACGAGATCGCGCGCCGCGCGCGGCAGCTCCTCGCCGAGGCCGTGGCGTTGCGCCTGTTCGGCGGGCCGGACGCCGCGCCGGCAACGTGAAGGCGGCGACGCCGCGGCGTGCACCGCCCTGCTCGTCCCGCGTGCCGTGCGCCGTGCCGGCAGCGCGAGGTCCGACGACGTCGTCCTCACCCCTCGAGGCCGATCCCGCCGGATCCGGCGAGCGCGCGTCCGCGGCGAGCTTGCCGACCCCCCGGCCCAGGCCACGGCCAGGCCGCCGTCCACTGCGATGACCTGACCGGTGACCCACGCGCCCTCGGGACTCGCCAGTAGCACGATCCAGCGCGCGACCTCCTCCGGATCGCCGCGCCGGCCGAGCGCGATGCGCCGTGCCTCGGCTTCGCGGACGGCGGCCACCTGTTCCGGAGTCGAACCGGAGCGCTCCAGCATGGGCGTCTCGGTCGGCCCGGGCGCGAGGCGTTCACGCGCGCGCCGTCGCGCGCCCGATGCCCGTTCCGCCGCCGGTCACGATCGCCACGTGCTCTCCGCACCGCTCCGCGCTCATCGGACCGCCTCCTCCTCCAGCTTCGCCCGGTGGAGGGCGATCGCCCCATCGCACGCACGCCGCTCGTCGAACGCCTCGTCATCCAGGCACTGAGCCAGCGGGCGGGACTCGCTCGCCGGCCGCACACGGGTCCCGGAGTTCCGCTTCTCGTTGGCGTCGTCCTCCGCGTGACGGCCCTCAACGCTCCCGCGCGTCTTCGCTCTCCGCACGTGCACCTGCGACCTGCGCGAGCAACTCCTTCACCGCGGCGTCGAGCTGCGTATCCTTCCCTGCGTAGCTCTCACCGACCGGCCGCTCCACGTGCACGTCCACCGGCCGCGGCGCCAGCTCCATGTTGCGGCCCTGCATGTCCGTCACCTTCATGCGCGGCAGCCGGATCGTGCTCCCGTCCACCAGCGTGGTGTTCCACGTGTAGATGATCCACCCTGCCGTCGGCTCGCCGACGACGCGCCCCAGCCCCAGCGCCCGATAACCCTCCGTGAAGTCCTCCGCGTCCGAGAGCGAGTGGCGGTTCGTCACCAGCACCGTCGGCAGGCCGAGCGCGCGCTGGCCCAGCACCGTGCGCGCGGGCGCGGTCGTCATGCCGCGCGGGGTCATGAGCAGGTAGTCGCGCCGCGCGAGGACGTCGATGGCGTACACGTTCACGAAGCCGCCGTTGTTGTTGCGGATGTCCACGACCACGCCGTCCTTGCCCTGGTTCTCCGCGTCCAGGTCGAGGTACAGCTGCTGGAGCGAGTTCCAGGACATGTCCGGCATGTGGACGTAGCCGAGCCGACCGCCGCTCGCGCGCGCGACGTACTCGCGGTTCCACTCCACCCACTGACGGTAGAGCAGCCCCTTCTCCGTACTCGCGTCCACGGGGCGGACGACGACGGTGCGGCCACCCGCGCCGCTCGCGTCCCGCGCCACGCGCAGCTCGACCCTGCGGCCGACCTTGCCCTCGAGCAGCGCGTCCAGATTCACGCCCGCCCCCACCGTTTCGCCGTCCACCGCGAGCAGGTAGTCTCCCGGCGCGATGCCGCCCGCGACCGCCGCCGGGCCGAGCGGCAGCACCTCCGTCACGCGCAGCCGCCCGGCGCGCTCGTACTCCTCCCGGTCGAAGCGCAGGCCGAGCCGGCCGGTCGGCGTGGCGTCCGGCCCCCGTCCGCTCACCCCCAGGTGCGACGCGTTCAGCTCGCCGACCATGAGCGAGAGCGCGCGGCGCAGCTCCGATCGCGTGCGCGCGCCGGCGACGACCGGCGCGTACGCCTCACGCACCGCGCGCCAGTCCACGCCGTGGAAGTCCGGGTCGTAGAAGTGGTCGTTGAGGTAGGTCCACGCCTGGTCGAAGACCGCGTGCTTCTCCTGGTCGAAGTCCACGGTCAGCTCCGCCGTGACCGGGATGGCGCGCGGCTGCCCACCCTCCAACGGCACCACGTGGATGCGTCCGCCGTCCAGGTAGTAGACCTGCTTGCCGTCCGGCGAGAACCGGGGCGACGACTTGCTCCCCGCGGTGGACGTGAGCTGCCGCACCACCGGCTCCTCCCGCCCCAGTTCGTCCAACGAGTACGTGTACAGGTTCTGTCGGCCCGCGACGCTCGCCACCACCACCAACGTCCTGCCGTCCGGGCTCAGCTCGTGCTCGCTCACGTCCAGCCCGATCGGCAGCAGTTCGATGCGCCGGCGCAGGCCGTCCCACTCGATGCGCGCCGGCCGCGGCATGCTCGATGCCGTCCGTGCCTCCCGGCCCTGGCTTGCCGCCCG
Organism: bacterium; assembly: GCA_003242735.1. Taxonomy (NCBI): domain Bacteria; species bacterium. The sequence goes on from QGVH01000039.1 coordinate 12,461, forward strand.
CGCATCGCGCTCCGACGCCGGCGACGTGGCGCGCGGCGTCTCCTGCTGGAACAGGTCGCGGAACCGGTCCTCGCGGAAGCGCGGCGTGCGCGGCACCAGGCTCACGCGCGCGACGCTCGCCTGCTCCGTTCGCTGGCGCGTGGTGAACAGCAACTGCTCGCCGTCCGGTGTCCACACCAGCGACCCGCCGAACACGTTGGGCAGCCAGCTCACCGGCCGCGCCTCGCCGCCAGCGGCGGGCACCACGTATGCGTTCGTGAACATGCGCTCGCCCGCCGTGAGGTACGCCAGCCACTGACCATCCGGCGACCACGCGATCGGGCGCGACACGAGGATGGGCGGCAGGCCGAACAGCCCGGTCGCGACCACTCGTTCCCCTCCGGACTCGACGTCCAGAACACGCAGCTCGCGGCCGCCGCGGATGAACGCCAGCGAGCGGCCGTCTGGCGAGAACGTCGGCGAGTGGTCCGCCTCCTCCGCAGACGTCAGCCGCCGCTCCTCGCCGGTCGCGAAGTCGTACAGGTACAGGCGCGGCACGCCGTCCCGCGCCGAGACGTAGGCGAGCCGCCGGCTGTCCGGCGCCCACACGGGCTGCGACTCCTCCGCGGGCGTGGACGTGACCCGCACCGCATCGCCCCCGTCCTCCGCGCCCACCGCGAACACCTCGCCCCGTGCGACGAACGCCAGCTTCTTGCCGTCCGGTGAGAGGGCGAGGTGAGAGAACCCGGAGGTGAGGCGGAGCCGCTCCACCGCATCTCCCGCCGGCGCGCCACGCAGCCGGATCGGCACCTCCCGGACCTCGCCGCTCGAAACGTCCAGCGTCCAGATGGAGAAGCCGCGCTCGAACGCGATCGTCCGGCCATCGCGCGAGATGCTCGGCCACAGCACGCGCCCGTCACGGAAGCGGGTGAGCGCGCGCGGCTCTGCTCCCGGCTCCCGCACCCACACGTTCTCCGCGCCGTCCCGGTCGGACACGTAGTACAGCGTGCGGCCATCCGCGCCCCACATCGGCCACAGCTCCTTGCCCACGCCGTCCGTGACGCGCTCGTAACGGGGTACTCCCCCGATCCGCACAAGCCAGATCTCGGACTGGTCGATGTGGCTGTGCCCGCGCCGCCACCACTGGCTCGACGCGATGCCTCGCGCGCTGATCGCGACCGTCTCGCCGTCCGGCGCCGCGGCCGCGAAGAACTCGTTCGTGTAGCGGTCGGCCGCCACGGGCATCGGCGTGCCGCCGCTCGCGGCCACGCGGTAAACGTCGTTCATCCCCGCGATGTCGCGGCTCGCCGACGAGAAGTAGATCCAGCGCCCGTCCGGGGACCAGCCCTCGAGCTGGTCGCGCCCGTCGTCGTAGGTGAGTCGCCGGACCTCGCCCGTCGCCAGCTCGAGCACGTAGATGTCGCCGTTGCCCGTGCGGTCCGAGACGAAGGCGAGGAAGCGGCCGTCGGGTGAGAAGAGGGGGCGTGACTCCGTCGCCGGATGCGAGACCAGGAGCCGTGCTTCGCCGCCGGAGGCGGGGACGCTCCAGATGTCGCCGCCGGAAACGAAGGCGATCTCCGCGCCGTCCGGCGAGATGCCGGGTTCGGCGTAGGAAGGTCGCCCCTCGGCGATGCGCTGAGCGCCGAGCGAAGACGCGAAGAGAGCCGTGGCGAGGGTCGCGAGTCCGAACACACGGACCATGGCTGCACTCCGTAGGGAAGATCCTGCTGTGGCCGGTGTGGCCTCGGCCACGAACATCGCCCCGGACCCCGCGCGGCCGAGTCCGGGGTCGAAGAGCCGGGGGCCGGCGTCGAATAGAGGAGAGGCGGGTGGCCGGCGCAAGCGCACGCCGCGACGGCGAGGGGTCGCAGAGCGGAGCCGGCGGTGGGCCCGGCGCGTGGCGAGCGCCGCCCGAGCCCTTCCCATCGGCCCGTTCATCCGTGCATACTGCACGGCAGCCCAGGCGGGCACCGGCGCGGACTCACTGGGAATCGCGGACCCATGACCATCACTCGAGATGCGCTTCGCCGGGCCGGCGAGCCCGGCGCGCGAGCCACGGATCCCGGAGGCCACAGGACGACGGCGTGGGCTTGGGCGAGGCACCGGGCGGCGGATCGGATCGCCTCGGTGCCCCGTCCGGCCGTCGTTCTCGTCACTCTCGGCCTGGCCGTGTTGGCTTTCGGCGGCTGCGCTGGCGCCGACGCCGGCGGCCGCGCGCTTTGGACGACGACGGTGGACACCTTGCCGGACGGCCGCGTCCACGTCGTGAACACGCCGCCCGATGCCGGGATCCGACCGACCTGGATGATCGTGCCCGTCCTGAGGATCGGCTCGGCCGACGACGACGGCGCGGCGGCCTTCGGCCAGGTCAAGGGCATCGTCGCGACGGAGGATGGCCGCATCGCGGTGCTGGACGCGCAGGCGCAGGAGATCCGCGTCTTCGCACCCGACGGCAAGCACCTCCGCACGTTCGGCCGCAAGGGGAGCGGGCCGGGGGAGCTGGAGAACGCGAACGGCATGGTGCTCGGCCCGGACGGACTGATCCGCGTCCACGACCCCGCCAACGCGCGCATCTCGTTCTTCGACCCGGACCGGGGGTTCATCCGCTCGCACCGCATCCAGGTCGGGAGCTGGGGCTGGATCTGGGAGGGCGTGGTGGACGCCGCAGGCAGGGTGTGGGAGCCCCAGTTCCTCATCGTGGACGACGAACGGTGGGAGGTGCTCCGGGCCTATGACCCGGCGGGCCACTGGGCCAAGACCATTCCGCTGAAGAAGTGGGACCAGAACCGGTCCGACGCGCCGGGGTGGTACCGCTGGGCCATCCCGAACGGCGAACAGTTCGCGCCGGTTCCGTTCTGGCCGCAGGGCGACGGACTCTACGACCCACGCGGCTTTCTCTGGCACAAGCGACCGGACGAGAACGACTACCGCATCTTCCGCATCACGCCCCCGTCCGACACGACGCTGGTGCTCGAGAGCCGCCGGCCAGCCGTGCCCGTCACGGCGGCGGAGCGCGACTCCGCGATCGCAGCCCTCCGCAGGCAGGGCGCCCACGGCCTCGATTGGTCGAGGATCCCCGGCGAGAAGCCGATCGTGCAGTCGCTCTTCGTGGACGACACCGGGCGCCTCTGGGTCCGCGTCACCACGCCGGACACGCTGACCACGTTCGACGTCTACCTGCCCGATGGCCGCTACGAAGGCACGGCGGTGACCTCGCTGAACATCCCCGCCTGGTGGAAGCCGCTCGTCCGCGGCGACCGGTTCTACACCCTCGTGACGGACGAGCTCGACGTCCCGTACGTCGTGCGTGCCCGGATCAGGCGGATCAGCGAGTAGGGCACGGGGCGCGGCAAACCGACCGCGCCAGCCGCCCCGCCCCACCCGCCCCTCGCCACACACCGGAAACCGGCCCATATTCCGCGCCGCGCCGGATCCGACGGCGGACACGGACCCTCGCGGACGGAGCTCGGGGAACGGTCGATGGCGTGGGGCATCCTGATCATCGCCGGTTTGCTGGAGGTCGGCTGGGCCGTCGGCCTCAAGTACGCGGAAGGCTTCACCCGGCTGTGGCCGACGGTCTGGACGGCGGTGTCCCTGGTGGGGAGCATGGTCCTGCTCGGCGTCGCGGTCCGCTCCCTGCCCCTCGGAACCGCCTACGCGGTCTGGACCGGGATCGGCACCACCGGCACCGCCATCCTCGGCATCATCCTCTTCGACGAGCCCGCCAGCGCGTTCCGGTTGGCGTGCATCGCGCTCATCGTGGCGGGCATCATCGGGCTACGGCTCGCGTCCCCCTCGTAGCCCCCGCGGCGGCGGCCCCAGGCGGGTGGCTCGGATCCTGCCGCGTCACGCCCGACGACCACGGCCTGTCGGCCGCCGTCGAGGCGGCAGACCGACCGAGGCCCGCCGGGCGCCACCGAGGTGGAGGAGCGATCATGCGGCAGGAGGATGACCGGCACCGGAGCAGAGGCGCGACGCCGCGCGGCGACAGCGGGCGCGTCGAGCCGCCCCGCGACCCGGAAACGCGCACGCCCGAGACACCCGAGATCGAACAGCCGAAGGAGCCCGCGCGGATCACGCAGCCGCCCGAGGAGCCCCAGACCGAGCCGCCCGCCTCGCCGTCCGTCCTTCCACCCGCCGAGCCGGAGGTCGAGCCGCCGGAACGCCGGGAAGGAGAGGAAGTGACCCCGGAACGACCGCCGCCCCCGGAATGACCCGGTGGAGCCGCCTGCCCATCCGCACCCGGCGTACGCGCCCGCTCACAGGCGGAACTCGCGGATCAAGCGCTTCTCCTGCTCGGCCTCGATCCGCGCCTCCACCTCGATGTACTGCTCGATCCCGCTGCCGGTCAGCTTGCCGCGCAGGAGCTGGTCGAGCTGGAAGAGCCCCGCCGAGTTGGACATCTCGATCGAGACGCGCACCGGCTTCGTCTCGCCCGCCGTAATGTGCACCGCCTCGATCGCCGCCGCGGAGACCGAGTGGATGCTCGTCGAGCCCGCCTCGAACGGGATCCTCGACCGCCCCTTCGCCAGGTCCAGCGCATCCGCGATCCGCACCACCCCGGCCTCCACCGTCAGCGGCCGGCCGCCGGAGCGGTGCGCGATGATCGCCTGGAGCACCTCGGAGCGCAGGATCGTCGCCGTCGCGACGTCGTAGACCTCGCCCAGCAGACTCGCCAGCTTGGGTTGCGCCACGAACAGCGAGTACGTCTCGTGCTCCGGCCGCGCGATGGAGAGCCCGACGTCGTGGAACAACGCGCCCAGCGCGACCACCACCTCCGCGTCCTCCACATCCAGCCCATACGTCGCCACCACCGACGGCGAGACGCCGCCTTCGACGAGCAGGCGCAGCAACTTCACCGCGATGTTCATCACGATCTTCACGTGCACCGGCCCGTGGTCCGTCATGCCGAGCCGATCGATCGCGTTGACGTTCGCGGCGATCCAGAGCGCGTAGAGCTCGTCGTCCGCGTTCACCCGCTCGAGGATCCGCGCCAGCTTGGGGTTGTGCCGCGCCGGCACCGCCATAACGATCCGGTTCGCGAACCGCTCCGGGATCGTCCGTGGGACGGCACCTGAAGATGAGTTCCGCGTTCCGGGTCCTTCCGCCACGCTGACCCTCCGTGCCCGGGGGATCTCGCTCGCGCCACGATCCTGCGCGCCCGCGCGTACGCCCGCAAGCCCGCACGGCGCTCCACCATCCCGGCCAAGACGCGCTCGCCGGCGTGCGGCGCCGGGCGCGGTGCGGCCGAGACGAGAAAACGAAAAAAGGCCGGCACGTCCAAGCGGGGCGTGCCGGCCTCGAGATCGACCAACCGGGTCCGGACGTCCGTTATGGGGCGACTGTTGAGCGTTGATTTTCGGCGGTGTTGAGGGGCCGCCTACTCATCGAGCTCCAGAAAGGAGGTGATCCAGCCGCAGGTTCCCCTACGGCTACCTTGTTACGACTTCGCCCCAGTCACCGAGCTCGCCTTCGGCCGCTCCCTCCCTTGCGGGTTGGGCCACGGACTTCGGGCGCTCCCGGCTCCCATGGCGTGACGGGCGGTGTGTACAAGGCCCGGGAACGTATTCACCGCGGCGTAGCTGATCCGCGATTACTAGCGATTCCGGCTTCACGCAGTCGAGTTGCAGACTGCGATCCGAACTTGGGCCGGCTTTTTGGGATTCGCTCCCCCTCGCGGGTTCGCAGCCCTTTGTACCGGCCATTGTAGCACGTGTGTAGCCCTGGGCATAAGGGCCATGATGACTTGACGTCGTCCCCACCTTCCTCCGGCTTGACGCCGGCAGTCCCCCGAGAGTCCTCGGCTTGACCCGTTAGCAACACGGGGCAGGGGTTGCGCTCGTTGCGGGACTTAACCCAACATCTCACGACACGAGCTGACGACAGCCATGCAGCACCTGTGCAC
>QGVH01000040.1 GCA_003242735.1 bacterium
CACGAGCCGGGCAGCCCTGCGCGGCGGCAGGCCTACCTCGCGGACATCACCTACGGGACGAACAACGAGTTCGGCTTCGACTACCTGCGCGACAACATGGTGTGGTCGCTGCAGGATCGCGTCCAGCGCGGCCATTACTACGCGATCATCGACGAGGTCGACTCGATCCTCATCGACGAGGCGCGCACACCGCTGATCATCAGTGGGCCGGTGGGGGAGGACCAGGCGGACATCTACCGCCGCTACAATCCGTCGGTCGCGAACCTGTTCCGCAAGCAGATGCGCATTGTGAACGAGCTGATCGCGAGCGCGGAACGGGATCTCGCGGAAGGGCGGGAGCAGGAGGCGGTGGAGAAGCTGCTCGCCGCGCGGCGCGGCGTGCCGCGGAACCGGCGGCTGATGAAGCTGTTCGCGGAGCAGCCGTCGCTGCAGAAGCTGGTGAATCAGGCGGAAGCCGTGCACATGCGCGACAAGACGCTCGCGCAGGTGGACGAGCTCCTGCTCTTCGCGATGGACGAGAAGGGGCACAACGTCCACCTCTCGGACAAGGGGCTGGACGAGCTCGCGCCGGGCGATCCGGAGGCGTTCGTGGTGCCGGACCTGGCGGAGGAGATGGGCCGGATCGAGCGGGACGAGACGCTCACGGTCGATGAGAAGCGCGAGCGCATTGCGGCTCTGGAGCGGGAGTACGCGGAGAAGAGCCAGAAGATCCACGCCATCCACCAGTTGCTGAAGGCGTACGCGCTCTACAACCGCGACGAGCACTACATCGTCGAGGATGGGCAGGTCATCATCGTCGACGAGTTCACGGGCCGGAAGATGGTGGGCCGGCGCTGGTCGGACGGCCTGCACCAGGCGGTGGAGGCGAAGGAGGGCGTGGCCGTCCGCGGCGAGACCCAGACGCTGGCGACGATCACGATCCAGAACTACTTCCGGATGTACGACAAGCTCGCCGGCATGACGGGGACGGCGGAGACGGAGGAGACGGAGTTCCACCAGATCTACGGCCTGGACGTGATGGTCATCCCGACGAACAAGCCGGTGATCCGGGAGGACCGTCACGACCTCGTCTACCGGACGAAGCGGGAGAAGTACAACGCGATCCTGGACGAGATCGAGCGGCTGCACCGGCTGGAGCTGCCGGTGCTGGTCGGGACCGTCTCGGTCGAGGTGTCGGAGACCCTGTCGCGCATGCTGAAGCGGCGGGGGATCCCGCACAACGTCCTGAACGCGAAGTACCACAAGCAGGAAGCGGAGATCGTCGCGCAGGCGGGCCAGCCGGGGGCGGTGACCATCGCCACGAACATGGCGGGGCGCGGGACGGACATCAAGCTGGGTCCGGGCGTGACGGAGCCGCGCACGGTGGGCTGGGCGCGGGCGCGGGGGCTCGATCTGCGTTCGCTGACGCCGGCGGACCCGGCGCGGGCGGTGGACCTCGAGTCGATGCCGGACGACCACGTGATCGAGGTCGGCGGTCTTCACATCATCGGCTCGGAGCGGCACGAGTCGCGGCGGATCGACCGCCAGTTGCGCGGTCGTGCGGGGCGGCAGGGCGACCCGGGCGCGTCGCAGTTCTTCCTGTCCCTCGAGGACGACCTGATGCGGCTGTTCGGGTCGGACCGGATCGCGGCGATCATGGACAAGTTGGGTGCGGAGGAAGGGGAGGTCATCACGCACCCCTTGATCACGCGGTCGATCGAGCGTGCGCAGCGGCGCGTCGAGCTGCAGAACTTCGAGGCGCGGAAGCGGCTGCTGGAGTACGACGATGTGATGAACCAGCAGCGCGAGGTCGTCTACGACCTGCGCCTGTTCGCGCTCGAGGGCGGCGAAGAGCTGAAGGCCGAGGTCTGGGAAATGATCGAGCACGCGCTCCGTCAGACGGTGGCGGAGTACGTGACGGACGATGAGCCGCCCGAGGATTGGGACCTGGCCGGGCTCCGCCGGCGCATCCTGCTCGACTACATGTTCGTGGTCGAGGAGCTGCCGGCCGAGAACACCCCGGACCACCCGTTCGACAGGCCGGAGGACGTGGAAACGGTGGTGCTCGAACGGGGCCGGGAGGCGTACCGGCGGAAGCTGGAGAGCCTGGGCGAGCACCAGGAGCGCCTGCTCTCGTTCGTGGTGCTGAGCGTCATTGACGAGAAGTGGCGCGACCACCTCTACGATCTGGATCACCTCAAGGCGTCGATCGGGTTCCGCGGCTGGGGCCAGAAGGATCCGCTGATCGAGTACAAGCAGGAAGCGTACTCGATGTTCGTGGATTTCATGGCGGATGTCCGCCGGTCGGTGGCCACGACGGTGTACCGGATGCAGCTCCGGGTGGCGCAGCCGGCGCCCGCGGCGCCGCGGCGGCTGATCCTGACGGGGCCCAGCGATTCGCCGGCGCTGCGGCCGGCGGCGGCGCAGCCGGTGGGTGAGGTGGCGGCCGATGGCGCCGTGGCGAGCGCCGGGTCGTCGGGGAGCGGCTTGATCCGGACGGCGCCGCTGGCCGGTGTGCCGGCGGCTCCGGACCCGCGGCGTCTGCAGACGAATCGGGGCGAGGCGGCCGCGCCGAAGCCGGTCAGCGCCGAACCCAAGGTGGGCCGCAACGACCCGTGCCCGTGCGGGTCCGGGAGGAAGTACAAGAAGTGCCACGGAGCGGGCATCGCGTGAAGCCGGGGCCGGCGCGGGCCGCCGGCAGCGCCGTGGCGGAGCCTGCCCCGCGGTTCCGGATCAAAGAGTGGCCGGGGCCGGAGCGGCCGCGGGAGAGGCTCTGGGCGGCAGGGGCGGCCGCGCTCTCACTCCGCGAGCTGCTGGGGATCCTGATCGGCAGCGGCACGGAGGGACGGTCCGCCCTCGATGTGGCGGGCGAGCTGCTCAGGTCCGCGGACGGGTCGCTCCGCCGCCTGGCGTCCGCGCCGCCCGTCGAGCTCCAGCGCGTGCGCGGCGTCGGCCCCGCGGTCGCGGCGCGGCTCGCCGCCGCCCTCGAGCTCGGGCGCCGGCTCGCCCGGGAGGGGCCGGCGGACCGGGCGCGGATCCGAGGGCCGGCCGACGTCTACGAGCGGTGTGGGCCGTCGATGCGCGACGCGCTCCAGGAGGAGTTCCGCGTGCTGCTCCTGAACACGCAGCATGCGGTGATCCGGGAAGTGGTGGTCACGCAAGGGATCCTGGACGCCTCGGTCGTACACCCGCGGGAAGTCTTCCGGCCCGCCATCGCGGAGAGCGCGGCGGCCGTCATCCTGGTCCACAACCACCCCTCCGGCGACCCGACCCCCTCGCCCGAAGACCGGGAAGTGACCCAGCAGCTCGTGGCCGCGGGGCGGATCCTCGGGATCCCGGTCCTCGACCACGTGATCATCGGGGACGCGCGGTACGTCTCGCTCGTCGAGGCGGGCGCCATGACCCCGGCGTGAAACGGCGTCCGTCGCGGGATCCTGCTCGCGGTTCTTCGGGATCTGTTCGAGCCTCCGGCCCGGGAGGCGCCAGATCACTGGATTCCCGGCCTCTCGATTGCTAGAATTCCAATGCGAACGGACGGGCCCCGTGCCCCCGGTCCGCAGGGCTCCGAGACTGGCGCGACGCTTTGTGCGGGCGGGCGGTGCCCCGGTTTCCGGGCGCCGCCCGGTCTTCGTGCCGGGTCGGGAAACGGGCACGCGGGAGAGGCGCCCCGTCCCGGGCGTCTCAGGCATGGAAGCAGGGAAGCGATGCAGTCGATGGCTACCGCCGAGATCGCACCGCCGGCGCTGGCCGAGTTGCCGGCCCGTTTGCGCGAGTCGGTGGCGCCGTACGCCTCGCGGCTGGACCTGGAACTGATCGCGAAGGCGTACCGGTTCGCCGAGCGCGTGCACGCCGGGCAGCGGCGCGCGTCCGGGGAGGAGTACATCGTGCATTGCGTGGAGGTGGCCAAGATCCTGGCGGACCTCCACCTGGACACGGTGTCGATCGCGGCGGGGCTCATCCACGACACGGTGGAGGACACCGGGACGCCGCTCGAGACCCTGCGCGCGGAGTTCGGCGACGAGATCGCCAACATCGTCGACGGCGTCACCAAGATCGGCAAGGTCCAGTTCAGTTCGACGACGGAGCAGCAGGTCGAGAACTACCGAAAGCTGCTGCTGTCGATGGCGCAGGACGCGCGCGTGATCCTGATCAAGCTCGCGGACCGGCTGCACAACATGCGGACGCTGGACGCGCTGCGTCCGGACAAGCGTCGTCGCATTGCGCTGGAGACGCGGGAGATCTACGCGCCGCTGGCCCACCGGCTGGGGATGGCCCAGATCAAGTGGGAGCTGGAGGACCTCGCGTTCAAGCACCTGGAGCCGGAGGCCTACCGCGAGCTGGCGGCCAAGGTCGCCGAGCGGCGGAAGGAGCGGGAGGAGCAGATCGAGGCGCTCCGGAAGCCGCTGGAGGAGGAGCTGAAGAAGGCGGGGATCCCCTGTGAAGTGTACGGCCGGCCGAAGCATCTCTGGTCCATCTACCGGAAGATGCAGCAGCGCGGCAAGCCGTACGAAGAGATCTACGACCTGATGGCGGTGCGGGTGATCACGGACACCATCGCCAACTGCTACCACGCGCTGGGGATCATCCACAACAAGTGGACGCCGCTGCAGGAGCGGTTCCACGACTACATCGCGACGCCGAAGTCGAACATGTACCGCTCGCTCCACACGACGATCTTCGGCCCGGGCGGGCGGCTGTACGAGATCCAGATCCGGACGCACGAGATGCACCGGACGGCGGAATACGGGATCGCGGCCCACTGGCGCTACAAGGAGGGGCAGCGCGGGGGCACGTCCGAGGTGGACGAGACGCTGACCTGGTTCCGCCAGGTGCTGGAGTGGCAGCAGGAGACGGCCGAGCCGGACGAGTTCATGGAGTTCCTCCGGATCGACCTCTTCCAGGACGAGATCTTCGTCTTCACGCCCAAGGGGGATGTGAAGCAGTTGCCGAAGGGGGCGACGCCGATCGACTTCGCGTTCGCGGTGCACACGGAGGTCGGCCTGCACTGCGCGGGTGCGAGGGTCAACGGGCGGATCGCGCCGCTCTCGCGGGAGCTGCGGAACGGCGACACGGTCGAGATCATCACGGATCCCCGGCAACGGCCGTCGCGGGACTGGCTCGCGTTCGTGAAGACGGCGCGGGCGCGCCAGAAGATCCGGCACTGGATCCGGCAGGAGGAGTTCCAGTCGTCGGTGTCGCTGGGACGTGAGCTGCTGGAACGGGAGCTGAAGAAGGCGCGCAAGGAGTGGCCGGGTGAGGAGCGGCTGCTGGAGGCGGCGCGGGCCCTGAATCTCCCGGACGTCCAGCACCTCTACGCCGCGCTGGGGCGCGGGGACCTGGGGCCGTCGGCGATCCTGAAGGAGCTGTTCCCGGGGCACGAGGCGGAGGTGTCGCGCCCGCCGTCGGCGTTCGAGCGGCTGGTGGAGCGGGTGCGTGGCTCGGCGCGGGGCGTGCGCATCCAGGGCCTGGAGAACCTCATGGTGCGCTACTCGCAGTGCTGCCAGCCGGTGCCGGGTGACGATGTGATCGGCTACATCACGCGGGGTCGCGGCATCTCGATCCATCGCACCGACTGCCCGAACATCCTGAACCTCAGCGAGCACCCGGAGCGGCGGGTGGAGATCCAGTGGGAGGCGGAGGCGGGCGACCGCTTCTTCGTCCGGCTGGTGGTCGAGGGGAACGACCGGCGCGGCCTGCTCTCGGACATCGCGACGGCGATCACGCAGACGGGGACGAACATCCAGTCGGCGGAGATCAAGGCGGTCGAAGGCGGGATGACGGGGCGGTTCGTGGTGGAGGTGCAGGATCTCGCGCACCTGAAGAAGGTGATGAAGGCGATCCGGGGGGTGAACGGCGTCATCTCGGTGGAGCGCCGGGAGCACCTGGCGAACGTGGACCTGGAGGTTTGAGGGGAAGCGCCGGAGGACGGGACCGATCGTGGGACGCCCCGCCTCCGCCCCCCTGACCCTCTCTCACGCGCTCTGCATCCCGGTTCCCCGGCTGGCCCACCTCAGTCTGCCGCGTCGGCGGGGCGCCGCGCGCGCCGGTCGTCCCGGTGGCGATCCTGGTCATCCGCGCGGGGTAATCGTTCAGTATGGCGAACTTCGAACTCCATCTGCCGTTCCCGCTGCGCGGGGACCAGCCGCGGGCCGTCCGCGAGTTGGTCGACGGGCTGAGGCGGGGCGACCGGTACCAGACGCTGCTGGGGGTGACGGGCTCCGGCAAGACGGTCACGATGGCGTCGGTCATCGCCGAGTGGGGCCGGCCGACGCTCGTGATGAGCCACAACAAGACCCTCGCCGCGCAGCTCTACGGCGAGCTGAAGCAGTTCTTCCCGAAGAACGCCGTCGAGTACTTCATCTCGTACTACGACTACTACCAGCCCGAGGCGTACGTCCCGGCGACGGACACGTACATCGAGAAGGACGCATCCATCAACGAGGACATCGAGCGGCTGCGGCTGCGGGCGACGTCGTCGCTCATGGAACGGGACGACGTCGTGATCGTGGCGTCGGTCTCCTGCATCTACGGGTTGGGCGATCCGCGGGAGTACCGCGAGGTCATGCTGGTGGTGGACGTGGGCCAGCAGATCTCGCGACGGGAGATCCTGCAGGCGCTGGTGCGGATGCAGTACGCGCGGAACGACTACGAGTTCACCCGCGGCTCCATCCGCGTCCGCGGCGATGTGATCGAGGTGTTCCCGGCGTACGAGGAGCAGGCGATCCGCATCGAGCTGTGGGGCGACGAGGTGGAGCGGATCAGCCGCTTCGATCCGGTGACGGGCGAGACGATCGTGCGGCTGCGCCGCGCGGCGATCTACCCGGCCACGCACTTCGTCACGCAGCGCGAGACGATCGAGCGGGCGGTGGTGGGGATCCGCGAGGAGCTGGCGGAGCGGCTGGCGGAGCTGCGCATGCAGGGCAAGCTGCTGGAGGCGCAGCGGCTCGAGCAGCGGACGAACTTCGACATCGAGATGATGCTCGAGATCGGCACGTGCCCCGGCATTGAGAACTACGCCCGGCACCTGACGGGGCGCGCGCCGGGGGAGCGGCCGGCGTGTCTGCTGGACTACTTCCCCGAGGACTTCCTGGTGATCGTGGACGAGTCGCACCAGACGATCCCGCAGCTCCGGGGCATGTACAACGGCGACCGGGCGAGGAAGCTGACGCTGGTCGAGCACGGCTTCCGACTGCCGAGCGCGTTGGACAACCGGCCGCTGAAGTTCGAGGAGTGGGAATCGCTGGTGCCGCGGGTGATCTTCGTCTCTGCGACGCCGGGGGACTACGAGCTCGAGAAGTCGGGCGGCGTGGTGGTGGAGCAGCTCATCCGGCCGACGGGGCTCCTGGATCCCGAGGTCGAGGTCCGGCCGACGAAGGGCCAGATCGACGACCTGGCCGCGGAGATCCGGGAGCGGGAGGCGAAGGGCGAGCGGGTGCTCGTCACGACGCTGACGAAGCGGATGGCGGAGGACCTGACAGACTACCTCCAGCAGATCGGCATCCGGGTGCGGTACATGCACTCGGACATCGACGCGATCGAGCGGATGGAGATCGTGCGGGACCTGCGCCTCGGCAAGTTCGACGTGCTGGTGGGGATCAACCTGCTGCGTGAGGGGCTGGACCTCCCGGAGGTATCGCTGGTGGCGATCCTGGACGCGGACAAGGAGGGCTTCCTGCGGGATGAGCGGTCGCTGATCCAGACGATCGGCCGGGCCGCGCGGAACGCGCAGGGGAAGGCCATCATGTACGCGGACCGGGTCACCGGCTCCATGCAGCGGTGCATTGAGGAGACGAACCGCCGGCGCGAGATCCAGCGGCGCTACAACGAGGAGCACGGGATCATCCCGCAGACGATCGTGAAGAGTGTGGAGGAGCGGCTGCTCACCACGCGTGTGGCGGACGCGCGGACGCAGCCCCCGGCCCAGGTCAAGGAGGCGCCTGCCCGCTACGGCGAGGAGGTGGACCTGGAGGAGTGGGCGAAGATCCTGGAGCAGCAGATGCGCGAGGCGGCGGCGGTGCTGGACTTCGAGCGGGCGGCGGTCTTGCGCGACGAGTTGCTGGAGGTCAAGGCGAAGCTGGGTGGGGTAGGGAAGTCCTCCGCCCGTGAGCGCGCCAGGGGCGCGGTCGCCGACTGAGGGGCGGGTGTGGCCGTGGGTGAGGCGACCCTGGGTCCGGCGCTGCTGACGGAAGCGGAGCTGGAGGCGTGGGGCCGCGCCATCGGCAGCGCGGTGGATCCACCGCTGGTCCTGGCGTTGCGCGGCGAGCTGGGCGCCGGGAAGTCGGTGCTCGCGCGCGCGGTCGCGCGCGGCGCCGGCGTCGCTGGCGCGTTGCCCTCGCCGACGTTCAACCTGGTGTACCGCTACGAGACTGCGCGCGGCGTCGTCGTGCACCATCTCGACCTCTACCGCCTCGAAGATCCGGAGGAAGTCTGGGAGCTGGGCTGGGCGGAGCTCGGGGAGGACCGGGACGTGGTGCTGATCGAGTGGCCCGAGCGGGCGGAGTCGTTGCTGCCGGCGCGGCGCTGGGATATCTATCTCGAAATCCCGGAGCCGGGGGCCGCGGTCCGGCGGGTCAGGGCGGTTCGGCGCGGCGACGCTCCGCCGTTGCCGGAGCTGCCGGTCGGTGCGGCGGGTCGGGATTAGGGATCCGGCCTGCAGGTGTCGGTTTCGGAGCCGGGTGGGAGAGGGATGCGACCGTATCTGGCCATCGAGACGTCCACCGCGACCGGCAGCGTGGCGGTCGGCCGGGGCGAGCGGGTGCTTGCGGAAGTCACCCTCGGCGTCCAGGCGCGGCACTCGGAAGCCGTGCTGCCCGCCGTGGACTTCGCCCTGCGGTCGGCCGGGTTGACGCCGCGGGATCTGGCCGGCGTCGTCGTGGGCGGCGGACCGGGGTCGTTCACCGGCGTGCGACTGGCGGCTGCCCTGGCGAAGGGACTCGTCCGGGCGCTGGGTGTGCCGCTCTACGCGTATTCGGGGCTGGCGGCGCTGGCGGCGTCCGTGGGCGCAGGGGAGCGCCCGGTGTGCGCGGTGTTCGACGCTCGTCGCGGCGAGGTCTACGCCGCGTGCTACCGGTTCCCGGAGTTCGGGCGGATGGAGGTCCTCCAGGCGCCGGCGGCGTGCCCGTTGGAGGACGTGCTGCGGCTGACGGCGGAGTTCGCGCCGCTCTACGCGGGCGAGGGTGCGCTGCGCCACCGGGCGGTGATCGAGGCGGCGGGCCTGACCGTCGCGCCGGCGCATGCAGGCCAGCCCCGGGCGGCGGCGCTGCTGTGGCTCGCCGACCTGGTCCCGGATGCGGGTCTGGTCGAGGCGCCGGCGCGTTGGGAGCCGCTCTATCTGCGGACGGCGGCCGCGGAGCGAGGGACGGCGGTGCATGGCTGACGAGATCGTGATCCGACCGGCACGGGTGGAGGACGTGCCGCAAATCATGGCGATCGAGCGCGCGTCGTACTCGATGCCGTGGACGGAGGCGACGTTTCGTGGGCTGATCGAGCGTAGCGACGCCGATGTCCTCGCGGCGGAGGTGGGCGGGCGCGTCGTGGGCTACGCGGCGTGGTGGGTGGTGGTGGATCAGGGCGAGCTGGGCAACCTCGCGGTGGCGCCCGAGTGGCGGCGGCGGGGCGTGGGCACGCGGCTGCTCGAAGCGGTGATCGAGCAGTCGCGCGGCCGGGGCGTTCGTGAGTTGTTCCTCGAGGTTCGGGTGTCCAACGACGGGGCGCAGCGGCTCTATCAGCGACACGGCTTCCGGGAAGTCGGCCGTCGGCGGAACTACTACAGCGCGCCGGTCGAGGACGCCCTGGTGATGTGCAAGCTGTTGGACGTCTGAGGACCGGGGCGCGGGCGTGGCGTCCCGTGGCCCTCTGGGTGGGGGCGGCCAGCGTTTTTCCTGTCTACCTGCAGAGTGAAGATCCAGGAGAGGGTGATGCCGAAGTTCCCGGCGCTCCGGATGCGGCGGCTGCGGCGCACGGCCGCCTTGCGCCGGCTCGTGCGCGAGACGCGCGTGAGCGTGGACGACCTCGTGCTGCCGCTCTTCGTGGTCCCGGGGTCGGGCGTGCGGCGGCCGGTGTCGTCGATGCCCGGCGTGGCGCAGACGTCCGTGGACGAGGTGGTGCGTGACGCGGTGGAGGCGGCGGAGCTGGGGATCCCTGCGGTCCTTCTGTTCGGTGTCCCGGAGTCGAAGGACGAGGTGGGGAGCCGGGCGTACGCCGAGGACGGCGTGGTGCAACGGGCGGTGGCAGCCATCAAGGAGGCGGTGCCGGAGCTCGTCGTGATCACGGACGTGTGCCTTTGCGAGTACACGTCCCACGGGCACTGCGGCGTGGTGCGGGACGGCGTGGTGGACAACGACGCGACGCTGGAGCTGCTGGCGCGGCAGGCGCTGAGCCACGCCGCCGCAGGCGCGGACGTGGTCGCGCCGAGCGACATGATGGACGGCCGGGTGGGCGTCCTCCGCAGCGCGTTGGACGCCGAGGGCTTCGCCGACGTGGCCATCCTCTCGTATGCAGCGAAGTTCGCCTCCGCGTTCTACGGGCCGTTCCGGGAGGCGGCGGAGAGCGCGCCGCAGTTCGGCGACCGACGGGGCTATCAGATGGACCCCGGGAACGCCCTGGAGGCGCTGCGCGAGGTGCGGCTCGACATCGAGGAGGGCGCGGACATCGTCATGGTGAAGCCGGCGCTCGCGTACCTCGATGTCGTCCGTCGGGTCAAGGAGGCCACGGGCTACCCCGTGTGCGCGTACCACGTCTCGGGCGAGTATGCGGCGGTGAAAGCGGCGGCGCTGCAGGGCTGGTTGGACGAGGACCGGGCGATGAGGGAGGTGTTGACGTCGATCAAGCGCGCCGGTGCGGACCTGATCGTGACGTACTGGGCGCGCGAGTTCGCGCGCGGCGCTGCGTCGTCCGATTGACACCCCGGAGGGCCCCATCTATTTTCTTTACAATCTCCCCGGGCACTTTTCGTCGGTCCATCGGCGATGAGCCGGAGCCTCAACAAGGCGGTGCTGATCGGCCACGTCGGCGCGGACCCGGAGGTCCGGACGACGGCGGCCGGTACCCGCGTCGCGACGTTTTCGCTGGCCACGAGCCGGCGGTGGACGGCGGGGAACGGCCGGGAGCACGAGAAGACCGAGTGGCACCGCGTTGTTGCCTGGGACCGCCTGGCGGAAGACGTCGAGCGGTTCGTCAGGAAGGGAGACCGGGTCTACGCGGAAGGACGCCTCGAGTACCGTAGCTGGCAGGACCCTTCCGGCCGGATGCGGTACGCGGCGGAGATCGTTGCGGAGGAGCTGATCCCGCTGGGTGGCTCCGCGGAGCGGTCTGCCGTGCGCGGGGAGAGCCGAGGGGCGGGGATGGACGTCGGGCCGGGTCTCTCCGGTCGGGGCCGGTCGTCGTCGTGGGCTGACGCCGGATCGGGTGAACGCCCGATCGTGGAGGAAGACGACCTGCCCTTCTGAAGGAGAGAGCCCGGTCATGAGAGCCCTGCGGCAGCCCACGATCCTGCTGGTGCTGGCGTTCGGCGCCGCGAGCCCGCTGGTGGCGCAGGAGCGGACAGGGGACGCACCGCCGGAGCAACGGACGCACGTCGTGCGTCGCGGCGACACGCTCTGGGATCTCGCCCGCCTGTACCTGAACAACCCGTTCCAGTGGCCGAGGATCTACGAGGCGAACCGCTCGCAGATCCGGGATCCGCACTGGATCTATCCGAACCAGCGGTTCGTCATCCCGCCGGTCGTGCCGGACGCCGTTGCGGTGAAGGAGGCGGCGGTGCCGGAGGATGTGCGGCCGGTGGCGCTGGAGGAGACGACGGCGGCCCGGCGGCCGCGTCGGACGTTGTTCTATCGGGGCGCGCAGCCCGAGGAGCCGGCGGCGCCGGTCGGCCGGGAGATCGAGATCCGGGAGCTGGAGGCCCTACCGGAGGTCCAGCCGGAGGTGTCGGAGTCGGCGGCGTGGCTGGCGGAGCGGCGTGACCTCGGGGTCCTGGGGCGCGTCGTCCAGGAGGTCGGCGCCCGGGGGGAGAAGGATCGGCTGCTTCACTCGATGCACCCGCTGGACCACGTGTACGTGGCGTACGAGGATGGGGCCCCGCGGCCGTCGGTGGGTGAGCAGGTGTTGCTCGTCGCCGTGGGCCGGGGCGTGGGCCGGTGGGGCCGCGTGATCGAGCCGACGGCGGTCGCGACGGTGCGGGAGCTGGCGGAGGACGTGATGATCGTCGAG
This sequence comes from bacterium, assembly GCA_003242735.1. Taxonomy (NCBI): domain Bacteria; species bacterium. The sequence goes on from QGVH01000040.1 coordinate 12,187, forward strand.
CTCACGCGCCAGTTCGGGCCGGTGCATGCGGGCAACCTGGCGGTCCCGCTGCCGCGGTTCGAGGGAGCGCCGGCTGCGAGGGTGCCGGTGGAGGCCGGCCCGGTGGGTGAGCTGATCGATTTCCGGACGCGGCAGCCGCTGCCCGCCGTGCTCGACGAGGCGTTCGTGAGCCTGGGGCGGGCGGACGGGCTGGAGGTCGGCGACGAGCTGGAAGTCTACCGGCCGGAGCGCCCTTCGGCGGACAACTCGGTTTGGCTGCCCGAGGAGGCGGTGGCGGTGCTGCGGGTGGTGCGTGTGGAGGAGCAGAGCGCGACGGTGCAGGTCGCGGGCCTGCGCCAGCCGACGCTCGAGCGGGGCCTGCCGGTCCGGCTCGTGCGGAAAGTGCGCTGACGCCGCGGCCAGGTTCGTCTGCGCAGCGAGCCGGGAACCGCCGGCGGGTCGGTCGTACGGGCGCCGCGAGGCGCCCGTATCTGTATGAGAACGGGGCGATGGTTCTCGCGCTGCACGGATTGGCCCTGGGGTTCTACATGGCGGGCGCCGCGGGCCTGGCCGCGGCGCTGGCCCGCGGCCGTGGTTCTGTCCCGCCGTGGTGCTTGGTGGTCGTGGTGGCGGGAGTGCTGTGCCACGGCGCGGGCCTCGGCGCGTTCGCGGCGGCGTTCGGTGAGCTCCCGCTGGTCGGTATCGCGCCGTCTCTGTCCAGTCTCGGCTTCGTGATCGCGGTGCTGGCGACGGGTGCCGGGGCTTTGGGGGAGGGTCGGCCGCTGGGGCTGGTGCTCGTGCCACTGGTGGCGTTGTTGGTGGCGGTGGCGCTGGGGCTGGGGCTGGAGCCGGCGGGCGAGGAGCTCTCGTTCCGCGGGCCGTGGTTCGCGCTGCACGTCGTTCTCGCCTTCCTCGCCGACGCGGGTCTCGCGGTGGCTTTTGCCGCGGGCCTCCTCTACCTGCTACAATTCCGCGCGTTGAAGGGGAAGCGGTTCGGGCGCGTGTTCCGCTTCCTGCCGTCGCTCGGCACGCTGGACCGCGTGGGCCGGCGGGCGCTGGCGATCGGCTTTCCGGCGCTGAGCCTCGCCATCGTGCTGGGTTGGGCGTGGACGGTCCGGTTCCAGCGGACGTTCGCGGTGCGGGATCCGGAGGTGATCTGGGCGCTGCTGACGTGGGTGGTGTTCGCGGCGGCGCTGGGCGCGCGGCGGGCCGGCGGGGCGCAGCGGGACCGGCGCGGCGCGCTGGTGAGCGTGATCGGTTTCGTGTTCGTCGTGCTGATGTATGTCGTGCTCCGGCTGTCCATGGCCGAGGGCCGCGTTTTCTTGTGAGGCATGGGCGTGCGGTTGCACGTGACCAGTCCCGAGCGAGGGCGAACGGCGCAGCGGCGGCGCCGCAGCGCGGGTGGCGCCTCGGAACACACGGTGCGCGGGGCGGGGTATGACGGCGGCGCGTTGTGGGGAGGGGGTGGCCGAGTCGGTGCCGGCGGGCGGTCATGGCGATCGCGGTCGTAGGTCTGAGCCACCGCACCGCGCCCATCGAGGTGCGGGAGCGCTTCGTGTTCGGGCCGAAGGACGCCGAGGCGGCCCTGCTCGACGTGGTGGGGCGGGGTGTCGCCCGGGAGGCGGTCCTGCTCTCGACATGCAACCGGACGGAGCTGTACCTGGGTGAGGTGGCAGCGGAGGGGGAGCGCCAGGCCGTGGCGCTCCTTGCCGCGCGTGCGAACCTCCCCGAGGCGGAAGCGAGGCGGCACCTGTACATCCACCGCGACCGCCGGAGCGTGGAGCACCTGTTCCGGGTCGTGTCGAGCCTGGACTCGATGGTCCTCGGCGAGGCGCAGATCCAGGGGCAGGTGAAGGGCGCGTACGAGGCGGCGTGCGCCGTCGGCGGCAGGGGCGGGGTGGTGGGGCCGGTGCTCTCGCGGCTCTTCGAGGCGGCTCTCGCCGTGGGCGGCCGGGTCCGCGCCGAGACGCGGCTCGGCGAAGGCGCGGCGTCGGTGCCGAGCGCGGCGGTCGAGCTGGCGCGCAAGGTGTTCGGCTCGCTGCGCGGGCTGCGCGGGCTGGTGTTGGGGGCGGGAGAGATGAGCGAGCTGATGCTCTCCTGCCTCGCGGCGGAAGGGGTGCGGGTGACGGTGGTGGCGAGCCGCTCGGAGGCACGGGCGCGGGAGCTGGCCGCGCGGGGCGGCGCGGGTTTCCTGCGGTTCGAGGAGATCGGCCCGGCGCTGGCCGAAGCGGACATCGTCGCCGCGGCCACCGCCGCGCCGCATGTCGTCCTGACGCGGGACCTGGTCGCGCGGGCGCTCTCGGGCGGGGCGCGGAAGCCGCTGTGCATCCTGGACATCGCGCTCCCGCGGGATGTCGAGCCCGAGGTCGGCGAGCTGGAGAACGTCTTCCTCTACGACATCGACGATCTCGAGCAGATCGTGAGCGGGAACCTGGCGCGCCGGCGGAGCGAGGTCCCGGCCGCGGAACGGATCGTCTTGGAAGCGGTCGCGGACTACTGGCGGTGGTACACGGCCCGGCATGTGGCGCCGCTCATCCGCGCGTTGCGGGACCGTGCGGAGGCGACGCGGCGGAAGGAGGTGGCGAAGGCGCTCTCCAAGCTCCGTCATCTGTCCGCCGCAGACCGCGAGGCCGTGGAACGACTGACGAGGCAGTTGCTGGCGAAGGTGTTGCACGCGCCGACGGTACGTCTCCGGGAGGCAGCGGCGAGCGGGCGGATGCCCGAGGTCGCCGAGGCGGCGCGATTCCTGTTCGAACTCGACGACGAAGCGGAAAGGGAACGCCAATGAGCGGCAGGCGGGTTCTGGTTACCGGTGGCGCCGGTTTCATCGGCAGCCACGTGGCCGAGGCGTACCGTGATCTCGGCGACCGGGTATGGGTCGTCGACGACCTGTCCACCGGGCGCGCGTCCAACATCCCGGAAGGTGTCGAGTTCCGGCGCATGGACATCTGCGACCCTGAGCTCGACGCGCTGTTCAGGGAGGTCGGCGGGTTCGACGTGGTGAACCATCACGCGGCGCAGATCGATGTCCGCAAGTCCGTTGCGGACCCACGTGCGGATGCGCGCGTCAACATCGACGGCCTGCTGAACGTGCTGGAATGCGCGCGGCGGCACGGGGTGGGGCGCTTCGTGTTCGTGTCCTCGGGCGGGGTGGTGTACGGCGAGGCGGAGCACCGGCCGACGCCGGAGACGTCGACGAAGCAGCCGGTCTCGCCGTACGGTGTGACGAAGCTGTCTGCGGAGTACTACCTGTACTACTACCACCAGGTCCACGGCCTGGACTATGTGGCGCTACGCTACTCGAACGTGTACGGCCCGCGCCAGGACCCGCACGGCGAGGCGGGCGTCGTGGCGTTGTTCTCGAACCGGATCCGGACCGGCAATGCTCTGACGATCTACGGCGACGGCGAACAGACGCGGGACTACGTGTACGTGGGCGACGTCGTGGCGGCGAACCTCGCGTTGAGCGAGGGGCCGCTCGAGCGGGCGGCGGCTTTGGACGACCGTGCGTTCAACGTGGGGACGGGGATCGAGACGACCGTGAACGTGCTGGCGCGGCTGCTGATGGAGGCGGCCGGTCGGGAGGTGCCGGTCCAGTACGCGCCGGAGCGACCGGGTGAGCTGCGGCACTCGTGCCTGGACCCCAGCCGGTTGCGGGCTCGGGGTTGGAGACCGCAGGTCTCGCTGGCCGAAGGTCTGGAGCGGACGTACGAGTACATTGCGGGAGGAGGGAACGGCCGGTGATGTCGGCGGCATTGCTCCAAGACGCGTCGCGGCTGGATGCGTGGGATCTGGTGCTGGGAGGGAGCCTCTCGGGCCAGATCGTGCTCGGCGTGACGGCGTTCTTCTCGCTCGTGAGCTGGGTGATCATTTTCTGGAAGCTCGGCCAGTTCCGGCGGGTGCGGCGACAGGGGATCGCGTTCGTGCGCTCGACGGAGCGGCTGCACCGTCTGGAGGACATCTCGCGGTCGGTGCTACGGCTCCCGGAGTCGCCGTACACGCGCGTGTTCCGCAGCGGGCTCTCGTTCTTCAGCGAGTTGCAGTCGGGTGGAGCCCGGGGCGGGGTGCATGGGCCGGGGCTGACCGAGACGCAACTCCACGCCCTCCGCCTGGTGCTGGAGAAGGGGCAGGCGGAGGAGCGGGACCAGCTCGCGGCGGGGTTGCCGTGGCTGGCGGTCATCGCGACGGTCTCTCCGCTGCTGGGTCTGCTGGGCACGGTGATCGGCGTCATGAACTCGTTCGTCGGGGTGGCGCACAGCGGCAGCGCGAACATCGCTGCGGTCGCGCCCGGCATCGCGGAGGCGCTCGTGACGACGGTGGCGGGGCTGGCGGTGGCGATTCCTGCGGTGATCGCCTACAACTACTTCGTCAGCCGGTTGAACGCGGTGAGCAACGAGCTGGAAGGCTTCGCCAGCGAGTTCATCGGCGTCCTGGCGCGGGAAGGGAGGTTGTGAGCGATGCTGGACCCCCGCGGGCGGCGGCGCCGCGACCTGCCGCTGGCCGCCGACATCAACATCACGAACCTGGTGGACGTGGCGTTCGTGCTGTTGATCATTTTCATCATCACCGCCCCGATCCTCCAGGGAGGGGTTGAGGTCCAGCTCCCTCGCGGCGAGGCGGCGCCGATCACGACGTCGGAGGCGGTGACGGTGACCGTGGCGCGGGACGGGATCTACATGGACCGGGTGCCGGTCACGTCGCTGGCGGAGCTGGAGCGCCTGCTCGATCGCCAGATGGCGGAAAAGGGGACGAAGCGGGTGTACCTCCGCGGGGATTCGGCCGTCGCCTACGGGCAGGTCGCCGCCGTGTTCGGCGTCCTCCAGCGGTTGGGCGTGGAGGACGTGGGGATGGTGTTCGAGCCCGTTCCGAGGCGGAGGAGGTGATGTGAGGTGAGCGGGCTGCAAGGGACGATCCCGCGCGCGAGGCAGGGACCCGGCCGCGGCGCGATCGTGGCGTCGGTCGGGCTCCACGCGGCGTTCGTGCTGCTGTTCATCGCGTCCGGGCTCCGGCCGCAGCCCGAACTGCCGGAGTTCCAGGTCTACAGGGTGAACATCGTGTCCCCGCCGCCGCAGGTCCTGGGCGATCCGGAGCCGCCGAAGGCCGAGGCGCCGAAGGTGGTGCAGGAGCGGCCGGTGGAGGCGCCTCCGAAGCCGCAGCCCAAGGCGCCGCCGGTGCAGCGGCCGACGGCGCGGGAGGAGCCGAAGCCGAAGGAGGAG
>QGVH01000041.1 GCA_003242735.1 bacterium
TCCTCCAGCTCCTCGACGGGCCCGCGCTCGCGGATCCAGCGCGCGATCCTCGGCGAGTAGCGGACGACGGCCTCGATCTCCTCATCCGCACGGTAGACGCGGCCTTCCGTGAAGTAGTCGTTGGCGTCGAAGTCGGGCGGCACTTCGAACGTGCCGTCCACCGTCTCGGCCGCCACGATGCGATCGAGCCGGAAGAGCCGCACGTCCTCGCGCTTGGTGCAGTGGGCGATCACGTACCACGCGCCGTTGGCGTAGACGAGGACGTAGGGGCAGACGACGCGCTCGTCGGGCTCCCTCGTCCCCGATGCGAGGTAGGCGATCCTGCAGCGGCGACGCTCCGCAGCGGCGCGACGGAGCACGGCGCGCACCGAGGTGTCGCCGGGTGCGCCGTCGTCCACCGCGAACCGCTTCACCAGCTCCTCCGGAGGCGTGGACGCGACGGCGCGCTCCAGACGCTCCGCGAACGCGACGAGCTCGTCCCGCCGCGCATGCGACCCGGCCGCACCTGCCGCGAGCGCCCGGAAGCCGAGCCCCAGCGCGAGCGCCTCGAGGGGCGAGAGCCGGATCGGACGCTTGAACTCGCCTGTCGTCCAGACCTTCACCCGCTCGCCCTCGAGCACGATGTCGAAGGCGTCCACGCTCCCCGCCGGGTGGTAGAACGCCCGCGCCGTCACTTCCTCGAGGTCGCGCGTGATCCGCGACGGCTCGACCCCCAGCGTCTTCGCCAGCTCGGCCAGCGGACGGCCCTTCTTCCCGTTCGCGGCCGCGATCACGTAGAGGATCCGCTCGAGTTGCTCCTCGGCCGTCGTCCGCGTCGCCGCCATCAGCTCGCCTCCTCGGCGTGCAGCGCCAGCACCTCGCGGGCGAGCGCGTGCAGCTCCTGCCTCAGCGACTCCGGCGACAGCACCTCTGCCTCGCCCTCGAGACTCAACAGCCACCGCAGGAAGGGGTTGACCTGCTGGACCTCGAACGCCCGGACCGCCGAGCCGTCCGGCCGCTCCTCGACCAGCTCGCCGTACCCGTTCCTCTCCGCCCACAGCGACCGCGGGAAGCGGAACAGCACCTCGGCGACGAGCGGCTCGTCGTCGCCCAGCTCCCACGCTTCCTTCCCCAGATGGTCCTCGAGCCGGAAGTCCGGCGGGATCTCGTAGTCCGGCGTGTGCGGCTTGTTGCGGTTGACTTCGACGTCCTCCATCCGTCCCACGCGGAAGATACGGATCGCGTCTCGGTCTACATCGTGGCCGACGAGGTACCAGTTCCCGCGCTGGAAGACGAGCCCGTACGGTCGCACCTCCCGGTCCGTCGGCTCGCCCCGGTAGATCCCGTGGTAGCGGAACCACACGGTCTTGCGTGCGAGGAGCGCATCCGAGAGCGGCCGCAGCCGCTCGAGCACCTCCTCCGCGCCCGGCCGGTCCACGTAGAGCTCGGGCGTCGGTGAGAGCGCTTCCTCGCCCAGGTCGAACGCGAGCTTGCGGTACGCCGAGCGCGCCTCCCGCAGGAACGGGAATGCGGGCAACTGCGACGCGAGGTGGAGCGCGTCCGCCGCCGCCTGCGCCTCGTCCTCCGTCAGGACCACCTCGTCTAACACGTATGGCTTCTCTTTCTCCGACGGCCATGCCTCGTGCACGAGGCGCAGGTAGGGCAGGTAGAAGTCCCGGCGGGAGAGCCGATACCCCTCGATCTCTTCGAGGCCGTAGTTGATCCTGTAGCGAGTCGTCTCGATCGGGATGCCGAAGGCGCGGAGCTCGTCCTTGTCGCGCTCGAACATGCGCCGCACCGACGCCCGCTCGGTCTCGTCCTCCGTACGCCACTTCTCCCGGTAGGCCGGCACGTTCTCCATGATCTCCTCGACCGTCACCGGGATCTTCCGGCCGACGAGGTAGGAGATCAGATCGAGCCAGCGCTGGAGTTTGGTGATGCGTTCGGACATGGCTCGGGGTGTGGGGGTGACGGGGCGGGCGGCTGTGGCCGCCGCGGGGCCCCGGCCTCTCAGAAGGATATACGACAGGGGCGACAGGGGCCACGAGCTCGCCCGCGATCATTCCGTCCGCGAATGACATTCATTCACGACGCGGACGAAGACCACCCGTCTCGGCCGCGCCCCGAGCCGCGGGCGCTTGCCGGGGCGGCGATCTATCTGACGCTGGTGCTACGTCAGCACGAAGCCCCGAGCGACCACCCGGCTTCCGGCCACGCCGCACCGGCGCGACGTCCCGGCTAGCATTGCCCAGTCGCCTCACGGTCTCGTTGCCGACTGGCGAGCCGCCAAGGAATCTCATGCCGAATACTGACAGAATCTCCTGAAATCACACCCCCTACACATCACCTCCGGCTCCGCTGGCGGCTCGAACCGCCCGGCGCGGATCCCCTCCGCCCACGCCTCCAACCGCTCCCGGAACGCCTCGCGCGCAGCGTGGTCCAGCGGGACGAGCTGGCGCGCGCCGCCGTCCGTGTCCAGGTCGTGGATGGCCAGCCGCACGGGCTCGAGGCCCATCGCCTCTGCGGCGGCCGCGTACAGGCGGAGCTGGTTGACGTGGATCTCCGCGGGCGGGCGGTTCGACGTCGTCTTGAAGTCCACCAGCTCGACCTGCGTGCCATTCCCGTTCTCATCCGCCCGCAGCAGAAGGTCGATCCGGCCGCGCACGCGCGCTGCGGCCAGCGGGACCTCGAAGCGCGCCTCGGGTTGGATCGTGCGCAGGAGCTCGTCGCCGTGCCGGCGCACATACGCCTCCACGCGCCGGCGCGCCGATTCGCGCAACGCCGCCCGCTTTTCCCGCCCCGCGAACGGGAGGTAGAACGAGCGCTCGAGCAGCCGCTCCACGTCGCCCGGCTGCGCCCTCCTTCCCGCCGCGCCCGCACGCGCCAGCTCCGCGATCAGGTGGTGCAGCAGCTTGCCGAACCCCAGCTCCCGGGCAAGGAGCGGCTGGAAGCCGCAGACGTGGCGGAGCCGGTAGCGGTAGCCGCACTCCGCGTACGTGACCAGGCTCGAGAAGTCGAGCGTCGGCGGCTCGGTGCGCACGCCCGGCCCTGGCGCCGCGGCGGGGGCGACGTCGCCGAATCGCCGGACCCCGCCGAGCGCCGGCCTCAACGCGCCGGTGAGGAACCGGGAGACCGCGGCCCGCCGGTTCTCCTGGTACTGCTCGAACCAGCTCACGACGAGCAGCTCCTTCGCCCGTGTGAGCGCGACGTACAGCAGCCGCGCCTCGTCGTCCTCCTCGCCCTCGTAGCGCGCGCGGTCGAAGAGCGTGTCCGGCAGGTACCACTCCTGGGGACGACCGAGCCGGCTCGACGGCAGCCGCCCCTCGACCAGCGACGGCACGAACACGATCGGGAACTCGAGCCCCTTCGACTGGTGGATCGTGAGGACCTGCACCGCACCGGCCGTCTGCTCCCACTCGGCCGGCGCCTCCTCCGCCGCGCGGCCGGCGAACTCCTCGAGGAACGCGCGGAGGCGCATCAAATAGGCCTCGCCGCGCGTCGGGCCGAGCACGAGACCGGGACGGGCGGCGCCGAACGCCCCGTCCGCCGAGCCCGCACCGAGCGCCAAGCCCCACACGCTGTCTTCCCGGTCCGCGGCGAGCATCGCGTCCTCCGCACCCTCGGCCGCGCCGGGCCCCGTCGTCTCCCGGTACAGCGCGTCCGGCGCCGCACGTCGGACGACGTGATCGAACGCGGTGAGGAGCTCCGACATCTGCCCGAGCCCCAGCTCGCGCGCCGCGGCGTCGTCGCCCTGGCCCGGAAGCCCGAGGATCGCCAGGATCTCGTTGAAGACGGCGACGATGTCCGGGACTCCCTCCCGTCGCAGCCCTTCGCCCAGCCGTTCGAGCGTATCCATCGCCGCCCGCGCCCGCTCCGCGTCCAGCCCCGTGACCGCCTGGATCTCGACCTCGAGCGCCTCGCGTGTCACGACCTCCGGCCGGCCTTCCCCGTTCGGGTACCACGTGCGGCCGGCCCAGTAGACGAAGAGCCGCGCGACGAGCGCCATCTCGGGTCGGGCGAGGAGAGAGCCGTGGCCGACGACCTGGACGGGGATCCCCCGCGCCCGGAGCGCCTCGACCAGCGGCCGGGCCGAGGTGCGGGTCGAGCGGTAGAGCACGGCGATGTCGCCCGGCGCGTGGCCGGCGGCGATCAGCTTCTCGATCCGTGCGGCGATCGTCTGGGCCTCGGCTTCCGGCGTCGACGCGACGAACAGCTCCACCGCGCCTGGCGGCGCCGGCTTGCGCGCAGCCGTGAGCTGCTTCGGCAGCCGCTGGGCCAGGCTCTCGGCCAGCACCCGCGCGAAGTCCACGATCTCCGGCCGGCAGCGGTGGTTCTCGCCCAGCTCCACGCGCTCGGCCGCATTGAACCGCTGCGCGAACGAGAGGAAGAGGGAGACGTCGCCGCCGCGCCACTGGTAGATCGCCTGGTCGTCGTCGCCCACGACCGTGATGGCGGCGCCCAGCGCCGCGAGACGCTCGAGGAGCGTCTCCTGCGCGCGGTTGAAGTCCTGGTACTCGTCCACGAAGACGTGCGCGATGCGGCCCTGTAGCCGCTCGTACAGCCGTCCGCCCGGCGCGAGCTCGTCCGCCGCGCGCCCGATCATCACCCGGAACGGCATGAGGCGCATCTCGCCGAGAAGCCACTCGTAACGCTCCAGGACCTCGGCGAAGCGGGGCGCGGCCGCCCGAGCGGTCTCTCGCTCGAGCCGTTCGTTGTAGACGACCTCGGCGCTGCGCAGGAACATCGAGACCGCCTGCGCGACCGAGATCTTCCCGGTCGGCCCCACGTGCTCGGCGTAGAGGTCGACGACGCCGAGCCGGCGCGCGACGCGGTACACGAGCGCCCACTCCTGTTCCTCGGACAGCGCGTCGGCGAGCTCGTACGCGCCGCCCAGCTCCTGGAGCGCCCGCAGCGCCCAGGCGTGCGTCGTGCCGATGAAGAGCCCGCGACCCACCGGCGGCAGTTCACGGAAACGCTCATCGGCCTCGGCCGCCCGCGTCTCGATGCGGGCCTTGAGCTCCGCCGCCGCCTTCTCCGTGAACGTGAACGCGATGATGCTCGCCGGGTCGACGCCCTCGACCAGCAGCCGCACGACGCGGCGGGCGAGGACCTCGGTCTTCCCCGAGCCCGCGCCGGCAACGATCTGCAGCCGCGCCGCCGGGCTCAGGATCGCGCGGCGCTGCGGCTCGCTCAGCCACTCGGGGAGCGTGTGTGTGGCCATGCTCAGTGCCTCACCGCGTGTCCGTGTGTCATCGCCGCTGGAAGGTCACCGTGTCGGGTGAGCCACCGGGTCCTATTGCGTCAGTGCCGCAGGGTCGACGCGGAACTGGGCCACGAGGTCGTCCAGCTCGTCGGGCGCGAGCGCGCCGTCGGCGGCGGCTGCCGGGCGTGCTCGTACCATCTCCCGGGCGCGCTCGATCCACGTTCGCACGTACGCGGGCGGGAGGCGTTGCGGGTCCGCGATCGCGTCGGCGTCCGCGGAGGCGAGCTCTTCCAGGCGACGGATCCCGCGCTCGTACAGGTGTCGCGCGCGTGCCCGTCCGAGCTGCGGCAGCGCCAGCGCCATGAGCGGCGCCAGCTCCGGCGCCACCCCGTACCGCAGCGCGCCGGCCGCATCGCGCGCGGCGGCGGCCAGCTCCGGGCGGCCGAGCGCCGTCGCCGCGTTCTCGTAAAGCCGGCACACGCTGGCCAGGTCGTCGAGGCCGCGCTCGAAGTCGCCGCGGTACTTCACCGGCAGCCGGATCTGCTTCTCGTCGACCTCGTCGAGCCATTGCTCGACGGCGCCGAGCCACTTCTCGCGTGAACGCTCATCGGCGAGATAATCCTCGAGCGCCCAGCGCGCGACGTCCCGGTAGTTTGCTTCGCCTGCGGCCTCGATGCGCTGCATCGCCTCGTGGACGAGGAGCAGGTCGAACCGTGTGGCCGCCGCGACGGCGCCGACCGGCGTCGCCCGCCACCCGGTCGGCATCCGCTCGATCAGCTTCCACGCGTTGAGGAGTTCGAGGGCCTGTGTGAGCCGCGTCCCGAGGTCCAGCTTCGGGCCGAAGACGTGGCCGCAGGAGTAGAGCGCGCGGTTCCGGACCTCCGCATCGATGCCAGGCGCGAAGAGGAGGTCGTGGATCGCGCACGCCGCGTGCTTGCAGATCTGGTGGCGGTAGTATCGGCTCGCCGCCGGGCAGGTGCACTGCACGCCCCTCACGCCCAGGGTGACCTCGTACCGCTTGTGGTCCGACGCGACCGTCGCGCGCACGCCGTCGGGCGTCACGGCGTAGTCCGCAAGGCGGATCCTCCCCCCGGCCTCGAGCACCCTCGCGTACGAGGGGATGTCCTCCATCAGGTCCTCTTTGAAAGACCGGGAGGCTACGATATCACTCGGCTGCTGGTGGTGGGCGAGCGTCTTCGAGAACGCCCTGGCGACGTCCTCGAACGTCGCCTCGCCCCGGTCGGCGATGACGCCCAGCACGAAGCGCATGAGCGCCTCGAAGCTGTCCGTCAGGCGGCTGCGCACGTCGTCGCCGCACCCCGCCTCGATCGCCTGGACGAGACGCTGGACGTCGCGGTCGTGGCGCTGGCTCTTGTCGATCAGCGCGATGCCCCGGCCCGCCGCGACCTGGAGCGGCCGCGCCGCGCGGCCCAGCATGTTCAGCACCTCGCCGCTCGGCAGCAGCACCCACCGGCCGACGCCGCGGACGCGGTCGAAGCGGAAGACGTCACGCACGACCACGAGGCCTGCGGGGAGGTTGACGCCGGCGGCGAGCGTTGGCGTCGCGGTGAGCAGCCGCAGGACGCGCTCGCGGTACGCCGCCTCGATCCGCCGACGAACGGGCTTCGGCAGCCCCGCGTGGTGGTAGGCGACGCCGCGCGCGACGAGCGTCGCCAGGTCCTCGAGCGACGGGTCTTCGGCGAACAACCCTTCCGCCACGGAAGCCAGCCGGCTCCGGTGCTCCGCAGGCAGCTCGGCCTCGACGAGGTCCGCCAGCTCGCGCCCCATCTTCTCCGCCGCCTGCCGCGAGGAGCAGAACACCAGCGCCTGCTCACGGCCGATCTGCTGCGCGAGCACGTTCTCCAGCTCCGCGCGCACGTCGTCAGCCCACCGCGATTCGAGCTCGAGCGGAACCGGGCGGTCCTCGGGCCGGCCCTCGAGGTAGCGCAGCCCGAGCCATTCGGCGAGCTGCCGCCCGTTCCCGACCACCGCGGAGAGCGCGCACAGCCCCCGGACACGCCTGCCGGCCAGGAGCCGGGCAAACAACCCCTCGACGACCGGCCCGCGGTCGTCGTCCGCGATCAGGTGCACCTCGTCCGCGACGACGACCCCGGGCCGGAACCCCGGGCGCGTCAGCAGGGCGCCGAAGCTCTCGTACGTGGCGACCACGATGTCGGCGGACTCGGGCGCCAGCGCGTCGCGGTGTTCGCCCGTCACGATGCGCAGGCGAACGTCGGTCCCCGCGAAGAGCTGCTCGAAGCTGTCGTGGATCTCGGCGGCAAGGGCGCGGAAGGGAACGAGGTACGCGTGGACGCCGGGATCACCGCGCTCGACGGCGCGGCGGATGACCTCGCGCCCGATGTAAGACTTGCCCGTCCCCGTCGGCGCGACGATCAACGCGTTGCCATCGTCCAGGACGCCGGCGCGGACCGCGCGGTCGAAGAGCGGGAAACGGGAAACGGATTGGAGCGGGCACATGGGCGGATCCGCTGGTCGGCTGCGGTGGCGAAAGGGCTGCGGGCCCTCTGCGACCTCCCCGCGCCTCGCCCACCATGGGCCCTGCCCCTGCGTGGCGGCGCAACACTGCGCCTGTAAAGAATTTTATCACGGTACCGACGGCGGTACCAGTAGGGCGGCTCCGGTGACGCGCCCCCGTGGCGCCCGGAGCCGCGGCGCGGCTGCCGTCGTTCTCCTTTCTCATTCGGCGTCCCGAACAATAAATTCGCCGCGGCAAACCGCGGCTCGTGAGGCGGCCCTCGATCCCGCACGGCTGGCCGCGCCTCGGGTGAGGCGGGCGCAAGGAGCCGGGACTTCGCATCGTGGCTCCCCGGGTCGGCAGCCGGCGCTGCCGGGAGGCCGCACCAGTTTGCAACACGCTGCCCTGCGCACGGCCACGGAGCCCATCGCAAACTCATGAACGACGCCGGAGAACTCGACCAGCGCATCCGCCTCGCCGCGTTCCGCTTCCTCGAGGAGCAGACCGCGCTCCACGGAGAGGTGCTGCCGCGCTCGGTGCTCGCGGCCGGGTTCACGTTCGAGGGGCGCCGCGTGCCGCTCATCGGGCCGCAGGGGATCTTCCGGCCCGCCGTGCTGCCGGAGATGCCGATCAGCATCACGACGGCGCCGCCCAGGGAGGGCGAGCCGCCGCCGTACGACGACCAGCTCCGGCCGGACGGGCTGCTCTCCTACCGGTACCGCGGCACCGATCCCAACCACCCGGACAACGTCGGCCTGCGCCTGGCAATGCAGCGCCGCGCGCCGCTGATCTACCACTACGGCATCGTTCCCGGTCGCTACCTCTCGATTTGGCCGGTGTACGTCGTCGGTGATGACCCGCCACGCCTCACCTTCACCATCGCCGTCGATGACGCGCGGCTTGCGCACGAGGTCCTGCCGGAGTGGGGCGACGAGGTGCGCCGTAGCTACGTCGCGCGCGTCACACTCCACCGGCTGCACCAGCACTCTTTCCGCGAGCGCGTGCTGCGCGCGTACCGCGAGCAATGTGCGGTGTGCCGCCTGCGCCACGCCGAGCTGCTCGAGGCCGCGCACATCCTGCCGGACCGGCATCCGCTGGGCGAGCCCACGGTTCAGAACGGCCTCGCGCTGTGCAAGCTGCACCACGCGGCGTTCGACCGTCACATTCTGGGCGTGCGACCGGACCTCGTGATCCAGATTCGTCGCGACATTCTCGACGAGGTGGACGGGCCGATGCTGGTGCACGGGCTCCAGCAGATGCATGGTTCGCGGCTCTACGTGCCGCGGCAGGAAGAGCTGCGTCCCAGGCCCGAGTTCCTCGAGGAGCGCTACGAGCTGTTCCTCAAGGCGAGCTGACGCGGGATCGGCTCCGGACGCGCTGACGCCTCTCGTCGATCTCACGACCGCCAGTCGTCGCCGCTGCACGGCCGGCCCGGGATCCCTTCACGAGTCCGGTGCCTTGCCGCCGCCATCGCGGTCGTCCAGGTGCTCCGCGTAACACCGGTCGCTCGGCGCGAGCGGGAGCGCGCGCAGTTCCTCGCGCGTGACCCACGCGAGCGCCGTGTGCTCCCGGCACACGGGCTCGCCTTCGATGCAAACCCGCAGGAAGTCGATCACGAAGTCGGAACCAGGGTCGCGCACGGAGAGCTCGACGTCGTCGACCTCGACGACGCGAACGCCGAGCTCCTCCGCCAGCTCACGCGCGGCGGCGTCGAAGTCGCTCTCGCCCTCTTCGACCTTCCCACCCGGGAACTCCCACAGGCCACCGTGGCGCTTGTGCGCCGGACGCTGACAGACCAGGACCCGACCGTTCCGTTCGATCACGGCGGCGAGGACGCGGATCATCACAAAACTCCCCGACAGCATTCAGTGCTTACACTGCGCGTGGTGGCCAATCGACCGCACCGATGGATGAGCCAGTCGACAAGACGACCGTATCTCCTCTGCGCTCATCGGTACAGCGCAGGTTCGGCCGGCGCCGCGCTCCTCGAGCCACGCCCGCCGCGCTCCCAACGCCGCGGTCTCCCCTGAAGTTTTCGCCCCCGGACCGAGTGATCCCGGATGCGGGCCGTTTACGAATGCCAGGATGACGGGCCGTCCGACGGGCGGTCCGGTCGCCTCCATCGCCCACCCAACCCCGGAGGTCGCCATGCCGCGCTCCAGCACATTCCCACAGGCGCGCTGTAACCCGTGCCGACTGGTGGCCATTGCCGTACTCGGCCTGTTCGCGGCGGCATGCGCGTCCGACTCGCCCGTGCAGCCCCACCACCGGTCCGAACACCAGCTCCTCGCGAACCGTAGCGCAGCGAGGTGCACCAACGTGCAGGGCACGCCTGTCGGAACCGTGCTCGGGGTCAGCGAGCTCTCCGGCGATCTGGTCGGCCAGGTCTGGGCGTACCAGGCCCCGGTCGCGATGATCCGCGGCCAGGCGATCCACCTCCAGACCTTCCACCACTTCGACCTGGGCAACGGCGACTGGTTCCAGACCGAGGACTCCGGAGTGCAGGCGCCCGTCGCACCGCCCGTCTACCGGCTCAACAACCGCTACACGATCGTGCGCGGCGAGGGCGCCTACGCGAATGCGAGCGGCTTCATCCAGGTGCACGGCACGCTGGTCTTCGACTTCAAGGGCCAGCACCCCGATCACGGCAAGATCGACGCGCGCTACCACGGCAGCGTCTGCACTTGAGCGGTGCTGCGGCGGACGGCCGGTCGGGGCGTGTGAGCTAGCCGGCCGCTCCCGGCGCTCACCGCCCCTGTAGCTTTGCCGCCGTCGGCTCCCGGACTACGATCTGCGGCGTGCCACGGTACGTGGTCAGCCTACCGGTGACGCAGATGCGGCGGTGTCGGTACACCCGCTCGGGCGGTTCGGGGAAGCGATTCCGGTCGTCGCCCCAGATCACGACCGTGAAGACCTGATTCGGGTATGCCTTCGCCAGGTTGAGGAACGTGGGCTGGCCGCGGCTGCGCGAGGCGAACGTCGCGCTCGCCACCGAGTCGCACACGGTGACCGTGGAGCCGACGTAGTTTCGCGCCTCCTCGGCCGAGACGACGCGCAGCGCGTCCTGCGCAGCACCGGAAACGGGCGAGAGCAAGAGAAGAGCGAGGGCTGCCAGCCGATGGCGCTCGTGGCTGGTGCGGATTCGGGCGAGCCCTGGCCCACAGGTCGGATTCGAGCGAGAGCTGAGCGTGTGTCGGGTTCTCATGGCGTTCTCCCTTGCGGTGATCTCGTAGGCGAGAGGGACCACGTCGGCGGGCCCTCCGCGATCGTGCCCCCTCACACGGCTCACGACGCGAAAGCGCCGAACCGCCGGCGCCGCCAGCACGTCGGCCAGGATCCGGAGCGCACGGCGCATGGCGGCCGTCGGCTCCCTTTCCGCGCCGGCACTCGTCTCGCGGCCAGCTACCGCCGCTAGCAGGGGGGCGTGCTCGCTCTCGAAGACGCGCACGGCATTCTCCAGCACAGCCGCCACGCCGTCTTCATCCAGATCCTCCAGCCGGAGATCCGCGAGCTGTGGCGACAGATCTCCGATCAGCCGCTCGAGCTCGGACAGGACGTCCCGCGTCGCGGCTTCCTGCAGCGCCCTACCGTCCACTACGCTCTCGATGAGCGCGGTCTTCACCATCAGCAGCTCGCGCACGAAGTCGTCTACCGTTCCGGCCGCGCCGACGTACGTCACGTACACGGTGTTCGTCTGTCCGATGCGGTACGCCCGGTCCTCCGCCTGCCAGTGGTTCGCGGGAACCCAGTCCAGGTCGTTGAAAATCACCTGCCGCGCCGCCGTGAGATTGAGCCCGACGCCGCCGGCATGGATGTTCGCGACGAAGACACGCACGCCTTCGTCGTCCTGGAACCGGTCGACGAGCTCCTGGCGTCGCGAGGCGGGCGTCGCGCCCGTCAGCAGGACCGAACGGTCGGCGAAATGGCGGTGGATGCGCTTCAGCGGCTCATCGAAGCAGGAGAAGACGACGACCTTCTCCCCCTGCTCGACCGCGCTCTCGATCAGATCGATCGTGTGGTCGACCTTGGCAACCGCGAGCTCGCGGCGCACCGTGGTGAGGTGCGCGATGAGACGGCCGCGCGCCTCGTTGCCTTGTGTTACCCTGTCGGCGCGGTTCGTCACGCGGAGCAGTATGCGGACCACCTCGCGCATACCGGCAGCGCCGGTGCCTCGCGGAACATCCACCTCGAGCCATGTCCGCAGTTTGGGCGGAAGCTCGAGCACGTCCGTCTTCGCGCGGCGCAGCATCACTCCCTGGAGCTGCGCGGCCAGCTCCTCGAGGTTCGACGCGCCATCCGTCACCCAGCCGTAGCCGTTGTGGTGCGCCGCGCAGTAACGCTTGGCGAAGCTGAGGAAGCTACGGCCCATCGGGTGGCCCACGAGCTGGAGCAGCGGGAACAGGTCGCGCGGCCTGTTCATCAGCGGCGTGCCGGTGAGTGCGTAGACGACGGGGCTACCGGGCCGGCGCTCGGCGGCGGCCTCGACCAGCCGGCGCGCGTGCCGGCTCCGCTGGCTCCGGTGGTTCTTGATGTACTGGGCCTCGTCGAAGATGAGGCCTGACCAGGGCACGTGCATCAGCGTATCTACAAGGCGGCCGAGAATGTCGTAGTTGACGACGACCCAGGCGTGGCGCGGCAGCGGGCCGCGAGCTTGGGCGGCGCCACCCCACAGGTCGAGCTGAACACTGCCCGGCGAATGGGGTCGGCCGGCTCCGCGGCCGTCGACGGCGGCTGCACCGGACACTCCATCGTCCTCGACAGCGATTGGCGGCGAGTCGCCGTCCAGAATGCGGACGGGTGCGCCTGGCAGCACCGCCTCGATCTCGCGGGCCAGTTCCGTTTCACCGACGCGGGACACACCACGAGGTACGGGCCGACCGGCGCTGCGTGGCGCATCGCGATGATCGCCTGCCGCGTCTTGCCGAGGCCCATGTCATCCGCGAGGATCGCGCGCCGCCGTCGCAGCAGGAACGCAACACCCTCGACCTGGTGGGGGAACAGTCCACGCGCGATGGACTCCGCGCGGGACAGGTCGTCGTTCCGGGGAGCGGATCGATTCGCAAAGTAGACCATCGTCGCCTCCTATCTTTCCCCTCGCGGGGCCGGATTTGGCACCTTGGCCGAGGACGGCCAGGCTGCCGGGCGGTCACAGGGCCGGTCCCTACCGCCGCTCTCGATAGGCGAGTGTCAGGACGCGAGACGCGCTTTGCGCGGGTCAGCGCCGTCGGAGAAACTCCGCTTCGCCGGCGCGAATCAGGCTGGCGAAGGTGTCTTCAATACATTGACGGTGACGCGCTGTCTGCTCCTCCAGCCCGATGCGCGCGAAGGCGCGCGCCCAGGCGATGTACTTGGCGTGCGTCATGGCTGCATGCAGTCCGTAGACGCGCTCATTGAGATTCCACGCTACGCGGGCGAGCGCGCTGGTCCTTCCCTCCGCATCCGGCCAATCGAGGGCGAGCAGATAGGCGTGGAACAGGGCCGCCGCATCCATCTCCCGCATCGCCGCCTCGAAGGCGCCAAGGTCTCCGACGGCCGCTGCCCTTTGCATACGTCGAATCGCGGGTGCCCGCATGGTCGGCTCGGCAACGGTGGGCCGGGTGATTCCCCGCCGGATCGCCTCGAGCTCGAGCGCCGCGATCACGGGCTCGAGGAGCGCCGCCCTCTCACGTGGAAGTGCTGCGGCACGCTCGTGCAGGTCGTCCAGCAACGCTGTGAGCAGCGCATCCGAGAGCGCCGCCACACGGTCCTCCGGCAACGTGACGATCTCCTCGTCCGGAATCTCGTAGTACTCGATGGGTTCGCGTCCTTCGGCGTACACGACGACCTCCGATGGTTGACGTGAGGCCGCTCTCGGGGACGGTGGACCGGGGAGCTGCAGGGGAGGGACGAAAAACCCCGCAGCCGCGACTCAGGGATCGAGTGCGATCTGCGGGTTCCGTGCAGCCGAACCTGCGGGATCGGCACCGCCCTTTAGGTCCTGTTCGCTGCCCTTCAGGGCAGCCGGGCCGGGCCAAGCAAGCGGCATCAAAGTCCGCCCGTCGGTATCTAGTCTAACCAGGCACGTACGGTCTCGCAAGTGATCGAGCACGTGATCCGGGCCGATGGTCTGCGAGCCGGCCCTAGTTGGTTGCGGGAAGCCTACGCAACGCCAGGCATGTCACCAACCCCGCCACTGCCGGATCATTCGCTGGATGTCCACGCGTCGCGGGTGCGCGGGGTCCCTGGCCAGGACCTCCTCCATCCAGCGCGCCGCATCGCGGTAGTAACCCTGGCGAGCGAGACAGAGGGCCGCGTTGTACGGCGCGGCGGTCTCTGATGGCGCCAGCTCGGCGGCCTTCCGGAACGCACGCTCGCAGCGGCTCCAATCGCCGAGCTCGAAGTAGGCGGAGCCGGCGGCGAAGTGCATGCTGGCGTAACGGCCATCACTGAGACGGATGGCTTCTTCGGCAACACGCGCCGCTTCGGAGTAGCGCTCGAGCCCGAGCAGTGCCTTCGCCAGCGCGAGTGCGGCCCATTCATCGTTCGGGTTCAGGGTGAGCGCCTGCCGGGCATGGGACTCGGCAGAGGCGTAAACGCCGCGCGACTCTAAGATCGAGGCGATGGCGCGGTGCGCATAGGCGAGGCTGGCGGTGTCCACATCCTGCGCCAACGCGTAGCCCTCGACGCACGCACGGAACGCCTTCAGCGCCTCGTCCTGCATGTCGCCTTTCCAGAACGCGGCGCCAGCGTTACATACGTCGTCCGGGTCACGGCCATCACTGAGTCTGTGAGCTTCTAGATATGCCCGTGCTGCCTCCGCCCATTGCTCGCGCCGGTCTAGGTGCGTGGCGTGACTCCTCCAATCCCATGCCCGCGCGTGTCCTGACCGGACCATGCCTTCGAATGCGTCATCGTCATCCCCATCCGTCCCGACCTCCGAGGCCAGCAAGTGCAGGGTTGACCACGCGTATCCGGTTTCCTCGTCGTCCTTTCCTGCCAACTCTACAGCGCGCCGAGCCGCCGCAAGCGCCTCTCGAGCCCGGCCCGGGAGCTGTGCCAGGACGTGTGCCCGGAAGATGTGGCTGCGCACCCGTGCCGGCTTGTTCGCGATGAGGGTGTCCACGACGGCGAGGTAACGCATGAGGACATCACGAGTCTGAGAGGAATCGGGAAGCAGTACGAAAATGAGCCAGGCGTCGACCATCAGGATTCGCGCCGAGTCCGGGTCTGCCACGCCGGACCGCAGCGCAGCCTGCGCAAAGCGAATCGATCGCTCGAATTCGAGAGCCTTCTTCGCCACGCTCGCTAGCGCGAGGTAGTCGGCGCCATTGGATGCGAGAGTCTCTGCCTGGTCGAGCGCCTGTCGAATCGCCTCCCTTTGCCGATTCCAGGCTAGTGTATCGGTATAGTGCGGAGGGGCTTCCGTGAGGCTGCGTGCGCGCGCGAGCGCGGTGGCGAAATCAGTCCGCTCGGCGCTTCTTAGAAGCCTGCGTAGTTCCGAAACCGGTATGGCAAAGTTCAGACTCTGGCCCTCCGTGAAGGAACCCACCGTGATCCCGACGACCCGGCCCGCCGCATCCACCACGGGACCGCCGGACGATCCGGGCGAGATCGGCGCGGTCATCTGCAGGAGCTCACGGCCGGAAAGCCGGCGCCGCCCGCTCAGGATACCCTCGCTGATCGTACGCTCGAGGCCGTGGGGATTGCCGAGCACGAATACTTTGGTCCCGATCTCCGGCTCAGCAACGGCGAGCTGGAGCGGTGGCGCCTCGATCGGTGCATCGGAGCGGAGGACCGCGAGGTCTACCGCATGATCGATGCGCTCGACCGAGAGAGGCAGGGCGACCACGCCTGTTCGAAGGTGGGGGCGCCCGGGCTCGACGACGTGGGCGTTCGTGACGATGCGCCCGCCCTCGATCAGGAAACCTGAGCCAATGCCGACCGGTTCACCAGCCGTGTTCCGAACCTCGATGAGGAACACCGCCGGTGCAGTCGAGCCATACACGCGGCTCGCATCTCCGCCCGGCGGCGCCTGTGCAACGACGGCGGCGGGCGACCGTAAACCAACCAAGCTAACGACGGCTAGAAGGAACGCGGCGCGAACTGGCTGGTCTGTTGCGCTCCCACCCCGCATCCGGAAGGCAAGGCGAGGCCGCGCGGGTGGCCGGTCGCTGTCTCTGTGCCGGCACGGATGCCGCGCCTGCAATAGATGCCTGGTCGATTCGAGCCTACCGCGGTGACACATACCCACGACACCGGAACTACACGGAGGAAGACCGCCCGAGGGCGCGGACATAGACGCAGACTGGCGGTTGGCACTGACAGCCAGCCGATCGGAGGAGACCCCGCCGGCGCGAGATGCGTGTGAACTGGGCGGGGCTCAGGGCTGGCACGGCCGCGCCTCGTGCACCATCGCAAGACGCGCGCACCTGGCGCCAACGGACGGCACGGCTGGGCAACCAGCTTGCAGGAAACGGGCTTAGGCCATTCGAGCGCGGCGTCGTCGGCCAGACAGAGGCAGGAGCGCGGCTGGCGGAGACCGGCTAATTTGTTCCTACATCTGGGGCATGCGTGCCCCAGGCGGCTTGCGCTCGGTGCCCCCCTACTCGGAGAACCCGACGGTTGTTTAGCCGGCATGGCTGCCGCGTGAGAGATGAGTCGACGCCCGTGCTCGAGCAGCGTAGAGCTTTCCCCGAGTCGCACGCACTGTACGCCGGGTATCTCATTGCGGAATCCGAATGATTCAACCTTTAGCCAACAGGGTGTTGACGGGCTTGAATCCGGGCCGCCCGCACACCGCGGAGCTCGCGACCCAATGATCCGAACGCTGTGGAGCCAACCTGTAGTCGCCCGAGCCACGCCCTAGCAGGACCCCGGATCCGTTCCGGATGTCAGGATCAGTACCCAGAATGAGGAGCGATAGGCCCGAGGAAGCTCAGCCACCC